>DEBN01000030.1:0-3018 GCA_002348825.1 Gammaproteobacteria bacterium UBA2955 | reverse complement strand
CAGATCAGTGTTGGTGTTGGCGACGGAAGGTACGGTAATGGACGGTACCTATCAGCGAGCGTTGCTGGCGGTAAGCCCTCATCTAACCGTGCACGCTCGGGCATGTCCGCTTTGGGTTACGCTGGCGGAGCAAGGTTATACGCAGGATTCCCAGGAGGCTGAAACTGTAGCCGACGCGGTGCTGGCCCATGGGTTGCGCGGATTTCAAGATCGACCCTTGGTGCTGCTGTTAGGATGCACCCACTTCCCGATATTTCGCGATCAGCTCGCTGCCCTGCTCGGCGACGCGGTCACCATCGTAGACTCGGCGCAAACCACGGCGCAGCAGGTTGCAGAGGCGATCCCACCCAGGCGCCCGGTTAATTCTGACCTAGCACCGAGCGTGCTGTTTTTGGCCACCGATGGTGTCGAACGATTCCGCCGTGTCGGTACTTATTTTTTGGGCGAACCGATCGATGCTGTAGAACTCGTGGCGTTGTAACACATCGCCTGAAACTTTAGCGTCTGATTCGCACAACCTTTCTATTAGCCGGCCGCCATGTGCGCCGATTAAGAGTTCGCATATGACGTGCACGTTGTCAGACCGCGCATGGTACGGAGCCGACTCAGCAGGTTATGGTTTTGCTATCTTTGCAATGCATTTAAGACTCAACACGGCGACGAGATTAGAAGCCTGATCCAGGCTGTCGCAAAAACGCCTCCTCTTGTTCTGAGGATGGCCTTTGTAGAATTTTGTTGCGGTGCGGAAAGCGGCCAAACTGATTTATTACATCGAAGTGGCGTTGCGCGGATTGCAGGTTGCCTGTCTCTGGGATCCGCGCAAACAATTCAACACTGGTGCGTTGATGTGCCGCGGATTCGCTGTGCATAAACGGCATATATAAAAAAGCCCGTTTAACAGGCACTAACTGGTCGTCTAGGCCCAACGCGATAGCTTCCGTGGCGAGCTGAACTGCAACGGTGTCCGAAGCAAAAGCTCGCGGGTCGCCTCGGAATAAGTTGCGCGAAAACTGATCCAGCACAATAACTTCGGCAAGGCGTCCTTCAATGCTGCGTCGCCAAAGGGGTAGGCCGGCGCTGGCCGCCGTGGTATGTAACGCGCCGAAACGCCGGCGTATTTCCGCATCGAAGACTAAGTTTTTGCGCCACCACTGGGCCGGCTCGATTTCTTCAAACCAGAATGTCAAAACCTCATGCGCGTGTTTCATTGTTACGATCAGCCGCCTCGCTAGCGAGTTGGTTTGGATCCTCGGTAGCTCTGGGCTTGCGGCGGGCTAATCCTTGCGCTATCGCGAAAAGTAGGCCGGCCAGCAGGAAGGCGCCCGGAGGGAAAAGCGCCAACGGCAGCGTCGCTGAGTTGGTTAGCTCTATCGTCCAACTGCTAGCGGCGTCGCCAAATAACAAATCCATTTCGCGCAGCAGTGTGCCATAGCCTAAGATTTCGCGTACTCCGCCCAAGGTCAGTAAGGCAATGGCGAAGCCCAGCGCTGTACCCAATGCGTCGAGTATCGCGGCGCCTATAGGCTGACGGCTGGCAAAGGATTCGGCGCGCCCGAGGATCATGCAGTTGGTAACAATAATTTGCACGAATAAGGCGATGCGCAGATACAACGCAAAAGCGAAAGCTTCCAGAATCATTACGGTGATCGTGGTGAATGTGGCGATGATCAGTACAAAGCAAGGCAGTCTGGCGACATCGGGGATGCGATGACGCAACAGCGATATGGTTAGATTAGAACCTAGCAGTACAAAGCCGCTGGCAATCGCCAGGCCGAGCGCGTTCACCACGCTGTTGCTCACCGCCAGCAACGGGCAGAGCCCCAATAATTGCGCCCAAGCGGGATTATTTTCTAAAACGCCGCGCTTAAAGGTGCTCATTCGATAGCCCCTGTCGTGGTCAACGATTCCTTGCCACTACAAAATGTAGCTCGAGTCTCACTGTCGAGCCGCTGGGCGACTGTCGCAGCAGCACGTTGCAGCGCGTTGAAGGTCACGGTGGCACCGCTCAGCGCGTCGGCCGCCTGCCACTGCGCGACGGTCGCGCCATCTCTGTCGGGTAAGTAGTTATCGCGTTCGTGATCGATAAAGTCGCCGATGCCCGGGGTCTCGAGATGCTTCAGCACGCGCAGCTTGATGCGGCCGGGTTGGTTTGCGTCAAAGGGTTGCCAGTGCGCCAGTAGTTCGATGGGTCCCGCATAGCCGTCTTCGCTGACCCGGATAAGCCACCAGTCGGTGCATGCACTGAGGATATCGTCACGCCAGTCTGCTACGGTTTTCAGTTCAATTTGTTGCCGGGGCTGCAGCAAACTGCGCATCAAAGCGCGCGCCTGCTCCTGACGTTGGGCGGCTATGCGTGGTGCGGTGATTTCATTTATCCAGACCAGCGCAGCGCCGCAAGTCGCGGCGATCAGCACTAAACTCAAAATGCTTTGCCAACTAAGCGCGCCGCTATTCAAGGACTGCCTGCCTCGATCGTTGGTGCATTCTATTCAGCAATGGTGTGGTGCAATTGGCCAGTAAAATCGCAAAAGCGATGCCGTCAGGCAAACTTGCGCCAGTACGAATTACGAACAATATGCTGCCTATCAGACAACCAAACAATAGTTGATGCCGAGGATTTGCCGGATGGGTGACTGGATCCGTGGCGAAAAAGAACGCCGCAGCGATCGTGCCACCGGTGGTCCAATGGAACCACGGCGATCCGAGACTCTGCGAGGACCCCTGATCGTAAGTGGCGGCTGCAAGAATACCGACGGTCAACAAAACCGCGGTAGGAATACGCCAGCTGATGATGCGCCGAAACAGCAGCCACAGCCCGCCGAGAAAAAACATGCCCGCAGTGACGCTGGCCTGAAAGTGAGCGGCGGCAGCGCCGGGCATAAATTCCGCGACGGTGGTTGCGGGGCGGTAGCGAAAATCGCTGAGCAGAGTGGCGCCGCTGAGACCGTCGGTGTGTACGCTTGGATAAGTTGCCATGAGCGCGGGAAAAGACAACAAAATTACTGCATATCCGACCAT
>DEBN01000014.1 GCA_002348825.1 Gammaproteobacteria bacterium UBA2955 | reverse complement strand
GCCGCCGCTGACGCGAAGCTGAAGCCAGCGTTAATTGGCGAGGTCGCCGATTTATGGTTCCATTCAATGGTACTGCTGAATCATCTAAACCTGAGCGCCGACGACGTGCTAAACGAATTACAGAAACGAAGCGGACTCAGTGGCCACACCGAAAAAGCCAATCGCCCAGCCAGATAAAACGTCGCTATAATACGATCAAAGAAGTCGTCTAAATCTTGCATGGAGAAGAGCTATGTTCGGAGGATTCGGTATGACCGAATTGTTGGTCATCCTCGTTATCGTGTTACTGATCTTCGGCCCCAAGCGTATAAAGAGTATCGGCTCGGACTTAGGCAGCGCGATTAAAGGTTTTCGTAAAGCGGTAACCGATGATGAGCAGGCCAAAGCGCCGGACAGTGCGGCTAAAGTCATCGACGGCGAAGCGGACGGCGTTAAACCCTCTAACAGTGATGAGAAACATAACGTCTAACCCGCCAAGGCGCCGGCCAAGGCACACTGACAACTTAAGAGAGTCCGATGTTTCCTGATTTTGGCAGCCTCGAAATCCTGTTGATTTTGGTCGTAACGCTGCTGGTTATAGGCCCGGAAAAACTTCCAGACACGCTGCGTGCGTTGGGTCTTTGGTTCGGCCGATTGAGTCGCTCCTTCAACAGCGTTAAGGCAGAGATTGAAAAAGAAATCGGCATGGACGATGTGCGGCGACAGCTGCACAACGAAGCCGTCATGCAGGAGATGCAACGCATTGAAGATGAAGTGAAAGGCGCTGTCGATCCCGTAACACAGCCTCAGAGTATCGATCCGGCCTCGGCTAATTCAACACCGCAGGAACCGCCGAGCGCACCCAAACCAACCAGCGAGGCTGAGTTGGAAGCAAGACACGCCCGCAAACTGAAACAGTCTACAGCAGACCCCACCGACGACGCTTGATCAGACACTCGATATGAATTCCCCTAACCCCGATGATAAGGCTGTCGACGACAAGCAGCTGCCATTCCTCGAGCATCTTGTCGAACTGCGTTCACGCATTCTGCGTTCATTAGCCTTTGTTGCGGCGCTGTTTCTTCCCGTTTATTACTTCTCAGAGGCCCTGTTCACTTGGGTCGCGGAACCATTGATGAGCCGCTTGCCCGAGGGTTCGGGGATGATTGCCACTCAGGTGGCGTCGCCCTTTTTAGCGCCTTTCAAGCTCGCCGTTTACACCGCAATTTTTATTGGCATGCCGTTTCTGCTGCATCAACTTTGGTCATTCGTATCGCCCGGGTTATATCGACACGAGAAACGATTCGCGCTGCCGCTGCTAACCTCTAGTGTGGCCTTGTTTTATTGCGGCATGGCGTTCAGCTACTTGCTGGTATTTCCGATCGTGTTCACTTTCTTTATTGAAATTAATCCGGCTGGCATCAGCATGATGACCGACATCAATCAGTATCTAGACTTTGTTATGAAGATGTTCCTCGCATTCGGTCTAGCATTTGAAATACCCGTAGCCACACTGCTGATGGTATGGTCCGGGCTTACGACCGCAGATGCCATGGCGGCAAAACGCCCCTATATAATCATTGGTTGCTTCGTCCTCGGTATGTTTCTGACGCCACCTGACGTGGTGTCACAGCTGTTGCTGGCACTACCGATGTGGTTATTGTTTGAAGTCGGCGTTGGGTTGGCACGACTAGTCAGCCGGACCGATGAGATGGAGAACGATAGCTAGACCGACGCAGCAAGCACCATACGTGACGTCATAAGATCAGCGTAAAAGGGCCATCATTGACCAAGCTAACCTGCATGTCGGCACCAAATTCACCGCTCTGCACAGGCACTCGCTGGCCAAATCCCGCCACTGCAGTATTGTAGAGGCGCTCCGCATCATCCGGCGGCGCCGCCGCGCCAAACGACGGCCGTCGACCACGCTGAATGTCTGCCAGTAACGTGAACTGGGGAACTACCAAAACCGATCCGTTGATCTGCAGAATGTCGTAATCGAGTTTACCCTGCGCATTTGCGAACAAGCGCAAGCTCAGGACCTTATCCACCAGCCAGGACACCTGAGCTTCTTCGTCCCCCTGTTCGAACCCAAGTAGCAGCACGTAGCCACGCGCAATCTCGGCTATCAGCTGCGCGTCTACAGCAACTGAAGCACTGACTACGCGTTGTAAAATTGCTCTCATAACAGATCAAAGATTAAGCACGCTTGCGTTCGTGCTCTTTAAGCAGCATTTTGCGGATACGAATGCCCTTAGGCGTCACCTCTACCAACTCATCGTCGTCAATAAACTCCAACGCTTGCTCTAACGTAAATTGTAGGGCATTCGTCAGAATGATCGCCTCATCCGAACCCGACGCGCGCACGTTGGTCAGCTTCTTTTCTTTCAGTGGGTTTACGGTGAGATCATTGGCGCGGCTATGAATGCCGACGATCATGCCCTCATAAACCACGTCGTTGGGTTGAACCATCATGCGGCCACGATTCTGTAAATTGAACAAAGCAAATGACACCGCCTTGCCCTGCGCATTAGAAATCAACACGCCATTTTTGCGATTGCCTATATCGTCGCTAAGCTTTGGCCCAAAGCCCGCTGACGCGAAGGACATGATGCCGGTGCCGGAAGTCTGGGATAAGAAAACCGGGCGGTAGCCCATTACCCCGCGGCTGGGGATCCGGAACTGCAACCGCACTCGGCCTTTGCCATCGGGCTGCATCTCTAGCAACTCGCCACGCCGATCGCCAAGGCTTTCCATCACCTTGCCTTGATGGGCCTCTTCAATGTCGACGATCAACGTTTCGTAGGGTTCTTGAACAGCACCTTCAACTTCGCGAAAGATAACTTGGGGGCGTGATACCGCAAGCTCAAAGCCCTCTCTACGCATGGTTTCGATCAACACCGACAAATGCAATTCACCACGTCCGGAGACTCGAAAACGGTCGGGATCAGCCGTGTCCTCAACAGTCAGCGCAACATTATGTAGGCTCTCTGTGTATAAGCGCTCGCGAATTTGACGGCTGGTCAAAAACTTTCCATCCCTGCCCGACAACGGCGAATTATTGACACAGAACATCATCGTTAGCGTAGGCTCGTCTACCGACAGGGCGGGCATAGCGTCGACCTGAGCCAATGCACACAACGTGTCTGAGATGTTGATTTTATCGACGCCGGTCAAGCAAACGATGTCTCCGGCCGTTGCCGATTCTGTTTCAACCCGCTCCAGTCCTCGATGGGTGTAAAGATTGGCAACTTTCGCTTTACGCTCATTGCCTTCACGGTCAACTACAGCAACCTGCTGATTGCGCACAACCTGTCCACGAGTAATACGGCCAATGCCGATCACACCTTCATAGGTTGAGTAGTCCAGCGAACTGATCTGCATCTGAAAAGCGCCCTCGGTATCAACTTGGGGTGGCGGCACTTGATCCACAATCAGGTCCAATAACGGCGTCATATCCTGGCCGATGGCGTCCAACTCTAAACCCGCCACGCCATTGATGGCAGAGGCATAAACCGTCGCAAAGTCCAACTGCTCATCTGAACCACCTAGGTTGTCGAACAAATCAAAGACCTCGTCAATCACCCGGTACGGCTCGCTGCCATCGCGATCAATTTTGTTTACAACGACAATGGGCTTAAGCCCGTAATTGAAAGCCTTCTGGGTGACAAATCGAGTCTGTGGCATCGGCCCGTCAACGGCATCGACCAACAACAACACCGCATCAACCATGGAGAGAATCCGCTCTACCTCGCCACCAAAATCAGCATGCCCAGGCGTATCGACGATATTGATGTGGGTATCTCGATACTCGATTGCGGTATTTTTGGCGAGAATCGTAATGCCTCGCTCCTTTTCCAGGTCATTGCTGTCCATAACCCGCTCTGCCGCGTTACCCCCAAGCAAGCCAGTCTGCTGCAATAGACAGTCCACCAAGGTGGTTTTGCCATGGTCAACGTGAGCGATGATCGCAATATTCCGAACAGTCGGATTAGACACAGGAGTCTTCCTCTTTTATTCAACAGCGCAGATAAGCTTCGCACGAGTAGGCACCGAGACCTTTTTCAATCCGATTAAGGGATTGAATCGGTCCGACAGGCGAACGCCGCGGGATTATGGCGTATGCGTCCGACGCTGTCGCGTCCAACTCGCGTGTTCGAACCCGGATCAATGACGCCTAGCAACAAGCAGCAGTGCAGGGACGAAAAATTCTCAGTTCGTAAGCATTTTCCGCGCCCTTTCGCACCAGAATGGTGCTAATATCGATCATCGGTCGTGCAAACGCCCAGATAAGAGGCAAAAAGCCCAACACTGGTGCACGATAGAAAAGGGAAGGTACTAAAAACAACAACTTAGCGACAGATGAGCGTGGCATATTTTTTGCTGCCTACTCCACGCCGCCCCACTGGGGTGTGCGTGCTGATGCTCGACATGCGCTCGAGTGCTGCGAACGCCGACTGGCCGAGGCTCACACCGAAGCAGGCTATGGTCAACGTCTAATAAGGAGACAAAAATGAAAGCAAAATTAGAATACATCTGGCTGGACGGCAGTGCGCCTACCCAAGGCTTGCGCAGCAAAACCCAGGTTCGAAATGACTTTGGTGGCACCCTAGAAGAATGTCCAATGTGGTCGTTCGACGGCAGTTCTACCGCACAGGCCGAAGGCAACGCGTCGGACTGTTTACTTAAGCCCGTTGCCATTTTCCCGGATCCAGAGCGTCAAAACGCCTTCCTGGTCATGACCGAGGTACTCAATGCCGACGGCACACCGCACGTGACCAACGGGCGGGCAACCATAGACGACGATGACAATGATTTCTGGTTTGGCTTCGAACAAGAATACTTCCTTTGGGATATCGACACGCAATTACCTCCTGGTTTTCCAGCAGGCGGATTTCCCGCCCCTCAAGGCCCTTATTACTGTTCCGTCGGCGCCGCCAACGCGTTCGGCCGCGACTGCATTGAGGAACACTTCGACCTTTGTTTGGAGGCCGGCATTAACGTAGAGGGCATCAATGCTGAGGTTGCTGCAGGTCAATGGGAATTTCAGGTTTTCGCTAAAGGCGCCAAGCGCGCGGGCGATGAGACTTGGGTTGCTCGCTACCTGCTCGAGCGCACCGGTGAACGATATGGTTACGCCATCAATTATCACCCCAAGCCGTTCGGCGAACTGGACTGGAATGGTTCGGGCATGCACGCCAACTTCTCTAATGGGGTCATGCGCGATGAGGGCGGCGAAAGCGTCTTCACCAAGATTTGCGAAAATTTCGGTCGCAACATCGAACGACACATGAGCGTCTACGGTGCCGACAACGACCAGCGACTCACCGGTAAACACGAGACTCAGTCAATTGATGAATTCAGCTACGGTGTATCGGATCGTGGCGCCTCCATTAGAGTTCCTATCGGAACCGTTGAGGACGGCTGGAAAGGCCGATTGGAAGATCGCCGCACAGCGTCTAACGCAGACCCGTATAAAGTGGCCGCTGCAATCATCAAAACCTCAAAGGAAGCTCTGGCTTAAGTGAGTTTTGATACGCACAAAAAGGCGGGCCGAGAGCCCGCCTTTTTGTTTGGCGACGGACTGTACGTCGGATACTCAGACCATTCGCCGGCACCACGAACGGCCGAACTAAAACAGTGCATGCACCGTTTTGGTGCGATAGAGTAGGTGCCATGGTCGTGTTTTATTGGTCCTAGCGTCGGTAAGCGGTCGGAGGAACGGCCGTAAGCCCTTGGATCAGGCGCTCTGAGGGCTTCGAGTTCAATCATTGCCGATTTCCGGAGATTTTCCGGCAAGCTTAAAATCAGGCGCAAAAATTGCTTAACAACCACCATGAACCACAGCGCATATCATAAAACCAAGTCGTTTCGCGGCGCCGTAAGTGCTGACGCCGTGCTGGACACTATGGTGACGGCCGCCATGGTTCTCGACAGCGATCTAAGGGTGGTGTTTGTCAATTCTGCCGCCGAGAGCTTGTTGCATTGTTCGGCCACGCAGATCATAGGTTCGGCGCTGAACCAGATTTTGTTGAGCGCGGAAGACCTGCAATCCAACTTACGCAAAGCACTGCGCGAGCTTCAGCCCTTTACCGCTCGAGAAACGGTTCTGCAGTTGCCCGACAATCTGCGCGAAGAAGTGGATTTAACCGTATCCATTCTCGACAACGATCAATTTTTAATCCTAGAGATGCACCCGACCACTCGACTTACCCGAATTAACCAAAGCACTGCATCAACCGATCGGCAGGCCACCACTAGAGGCCTTATTCGAGGCCTAGCGCATGAAGTGAAAAATCCATTGGGGGGCATTCGCGGCGCGGCGCAATTGCTGGAGCGAGCGATTCCGAGTAACGAAGTAGCCGAATATACTCAGATAATCATCGCTGAGGCCGACCGTCTTAAAGATCTTGTCGATCGAATGCTTGGGCCGCACCAACGGCCCAATCTTGAGGCTGTTTATCTACCGGAAGTTTGCGAACACGTCATAGCCTTGGCCGCATCGGAGTTTGCCGGCCAGATCGAATGGCGTCGCGATTACGACCCTAGCCTGCCAGCGGTGGCCAGCGACCGCGACCAAATCATTCAAGCCGTCCTCAACGTGGTGCGGAACGCCTGCCAAGCCCTGGCCAATACGTCCACAGCGAAGATAACTTTGCAAACGCGCATTGCGCGTCAATTCACGATCGGCAAAAAACGCCATCGGCAAGTCATGTGTATAAGCATCATCGACAACGGACCAGGCATCGATACCGGTGATCTTGAACGAATTTTTTACCCCATGATCAGTGGACGCCCAGACGGCAGCGGCCTTGGACTGTCGATCACCCAGCATATCGTCAGCGCGCACAATGGCGTCGTTCAAGTCAGCAGTACTTTTGGACAGACCGTCTTTTCAATTTTTCTTCCTTTTGAACAGCCGGCTGAAGCATCCGGACAACAGGAGCACAGATGAGCAAACATGTTTGGGTCATAGATGACGACCACGCTATTCGCTGGGTTTTAGATCGAGCCTTAGCACAAGCAGGCATCCCGATCACCGCATTCGATAGCGCAGACGAGGCGATGCATCACCTCGCCAAGGAAACGCCCCTTGCCATCATCACAGACATACGCATGCAGGGCACCTCCGGACTCGATTTTCTTGAGCGGTTCAATGCTCAGCACCCCAATACACCGGTTATCGTAATGACTGCCCACTCAGACCTTGAGAGTGCGGTGACGAGCTTCGAGCGCGGTGCTTACGAGTATTTGCCAAAGCCTTTCGATGTCGACGATGCTGTTGCTGTAGTACAGCGGGCCATTGTACAAAGCGAAGAAGCAGACCCCGTCGTCGTTGAGCAGATTACACCGGCAACAGAAATTATCGGCCAAGCACCCGCGATGCAGGAAGTGTTTCGAGCCATTGGCAGGCTGTCGTCTTCCAACGTCAGCGTTTTAATCAACGGCCCGTCCGGTTCCGGCAAAGAGTTGGTGGCGCGGGCCTTGCACCGACACAGCCCCCGCGAGGCTCAGCCATTCATTGCGTTAAACGTCGCCGCAATCCCAAACGAGTTGATTGAAAGTGAATTGTTTGGCCACGAAAAAGGCTCGTTTAGCGGCGCCACAACCCAACGTGTCGGACGCTTTGAGCAAGCGCACCGCGGCACTTTATTTCTTGACGAAATAGGCGACATGCCCGCATCGGCGCAAACGCGGCTGCTGCGAGTGCTGGCGGAACACGAGTTTTATCGGGTTGGTGGCCATCAGTCGGTTAAAGTAGACGTCAGGATCATCGCGGCAACCCATCAGGATCTGGAATCGCTGGTGCGGCAGGGTAAATTTCGCGAGGACCTGTTCCACCGACTCAACGTAATTCGTATCCATGTGCCCTCACTGGCGCAGCGCCACGAAGACATTCCGCTGCTGGCACAACATTTCTTAGACAATGTCGCTCAGGAACTCGGCGACGAGCCAAAGCGCCTCCATCAGGATACTGCTGATTACTTAATGGCGTTAACCTGGCCAGGCAACGTGCGTCAGTTGGAGAATACCTGCCGCTGGTTACAGGTGATGGCGAGTTCGAGAACTATCCTCATAGAAGACCTGCCTCCCGAATTGCGCGACAGCGAGGAGACCATTGGCGGCTCAGACTGGGAGGGCAGCCTTGCGCGTTGGGCGAATCAATTCCTCGATCAGACACAAATTTCTCCATTGCTGGACACTGCCGTGCCGAAGTTTGAACGCATTATGATTGATGCTGCGCTACGCAAAACAGGCGGTCGCAAAAAAGACGCCGCCGAACTCTTAGGCTGGGGCCGAAATACTTTGACGCGTAAAATGCAAGAGCTGCAGTGTTGACCCGCGGCGCGCGCACTTAGCCTTGTACTATGCAGATTGTTCTATACGAGCCGGAAATTCCGCAAAACACCGGCAATATCATCCGTCTTTGCGCAAACGTCGGCGCGACCCTGCACTTGATCGAGCCCTTCGGCTTTGCCTGGGATGACAAGCGCCTGAGACGGGCAGGGTTGGACTATCATGAGTTTGCAGAGGTTCAGCGCCATCCAAACTTAGAAGCTTGTCAAAACACCTTAGCTGGCGCACGTTGGTTTGCGTTTACCACAAAGGCCCAACGCAATTACGCCGCCGTCGAATATGCACAAACCGATGTGCTGCTGTTTGGGCCTGAAACCCGAGGCTTACCTCAGGGGTTACTGGATGATTGGCCAAGCGAGCAAAAAGTGCGCTTACCCATGCAGGCTGCGTCGCGCAGTTTGAACCTGTCCAATACCGTTGCCGTAGCCGTTTATGAGGCCTGGCGGCAACAGGGCTTCGACGGCGCGCGTTAACTCATTGGATTTAGTGTGTGACCGGATCTGGGTCGTTGGAATCGACGCCTGGTGCGGCAGCCGACTGATTCTGTTCCGCCCGTTGGCGCATGGCTTGCACATACAAGGCTTCGAAATTCACCTGCGCAAGCTGTAAAGGTGGGAAACCGCCCTTGACGACCAACCCATCAATCGACTCCCGCAGATAGGGGAATAAAGTAGTCGGACAGGCAATGCCTAACACCTGCGCAAGCTGATTGTCATCAACGCCTTCAATGTAAAAAATACCGCCCTGCTGCACTTCGACAATAAATCCGACCATGCCGCCCTCAAGCTGAGCGGTGACAGTAATGGTTAACACAACCTGATGCTGATTCTCGCCAAGCCGATTGGCCTGAGTATTAATATCGAGTTTTAGCTCCGGTCGCCATTGGCGTAGGAATACTTCAGGCGACGATGGCGACTCGAAAGAAGCGTCTTTGAGGAAAATACGCTCGATGCGCAGCTGCGCTTGGTCGGCCCCATTCGACTGTGCCGCCGCCTCACCTCCGCCGCCTCTATCCTCGTTTTGGTCACTCATGTTTTAACTACCGGCAGGTTCTGTCCCCGCCATTCGGCCATGCCGCCCGATAGCCGGAGCACATTGGTAAAGCCCTTTTTTCGCAGTATCGTACCCACAGATCCGGAATGCTGGCCCATTTTGCAGGCGACGATAAGCGGTTTGTCTTTATGCTTGTTGAGCTCGTCGCTACGCGATTCGAAATTAGCAAACGGGATATTAACGGCGTCCACAATATGCCCTTCTGAGTATTCAGTTGCGTCTCGGACATCGATCACTAACGCGTTCTCGCTGTTTACCAATTGCACCAGTTTCTGCGAGCTGATCGCTGCCCCGCCGCGGGACATTTCATTGCGAATGAACAAAATCAAAAATACGACGAACGCGCCCACCAATAACGGATGGTTGCCAATAAAGGTAAACAGTTGCTCCATGTTCGGACCCTTGAAAATGCGCGGCTAGTATACACATCGCCGCACCTAATGCGGGACGCCGCCGTCAGGGATTTGCTCAAATAAAATGACTGTGTCGCCTAACCCTCAACAGTCAATCGCTGAAAATTTGATAATATGCGCCTTTCGCAGTTTGCTTTGCTGGAGCGCACATGTCTGAGGTCAGTCTCTTGGTTATTCTCGACGGTTTCGGTTATCGCGAAGACGCCACCGACAACGCCATCGCCCGAGCCCATACTCCAAACTGGGACGCACTATGGAAAAACCGACCACGCACCTTGATTTCAGGCTCTGGTGAGGACGTGGGATTACCGGATGGGCAAATGGGCAACTCTGAAGTCGGTCATACAGTACTCGGCGCAGGGCGAGTGATCTATCAAGACTTGAGCCGTATCAACAGGGCAATCGAAAGCGGCGAGTTCGCAGCAAACACTGAGATCAATGAAACGCTGAATGCCGTAACCCACAGCGACGGGGCATTACACATTATGGGCTTGCTGTCGCCCGGTGGAGTGCACAGTCACGAGCAACATATTTTTGCACTTATTCGGCACGCTGCAGCGCACGGTTTAAAGAACGTTTTTTTGCATGCATTTCTGGATGGTCGAGACACCCCGCCACGCAGTGCCAAGGCTTCTTTAGAACAGGCCCAAGATCTGTTTGCGGAACTGAATTGCGGAACAATAGCTAGCGTCACAGGACGCTACTTCGCCATGGACCGAGACCGCAGATGGGACCGTCAAGAGCGCGCATACAATGCCGTGGCGCGCGGCGAAGCGCCGTTCCACGCCGAAACAGCCACAGCGGCATTGGCCGCTGCCTATGCACGCGACGAGGACGACGAATTCGTACAACCGACCGCCATTCACGCCAACTCAGAACGGCCCACGGTAATGAACGAGAATGACGCCGTAATATTTATGAACTTTCGTGCGGATCGTGCACGACAACTGACACGGGCCATGACGGATCCCGCTTTCGACGACTTTCAACGCCGCTCGTTTGTGACGCTAAATCGTTTTACCACGCTAACCCAATACGCTGACGATATCGATCTACCATGTGCGTTCGCGCCTGAACGACCAGAAAACACCCTAGGCGAATACCTAGCAAAACTCGATCTGTCGCAACTGCGTATCGCCGAGACTGAAAAATACGCGCACGTGACGTTCTTTTTCTCCGGCGGCAGAGAAGAGCCGTATGCCGGGGAACACCGAATATTGATCCCTTCGCCAAACGTTGCGACTTACGACCTGCAACCACAAATGAGTGCTGCCGCAATCACCAAAGAACTAGTCGCAGCTGTCCACAGTGGTAAATACGACACTATTATCTGCAACTACGCCAACGGCGATATGGTCGGGCATAGTGGCGATTTGAGCGCATCAGTTGCAGCAGTGGAAACGTTGGACGTGTCTATCGGTCAATTGGTCGAAGCGATTACTGCAGTAGACGGCCAAATGCTGATCACAGCGGACCACGGCAATGTGGAGAAAATGCATGATCACGAGACTAATCAGGCACACACCGCACATACTGTAAATCCGGTGCCCTTATTATATGTAGGCAAACAGGTTTTCGAATTTGCTGATCATGGAACTCTGGCGGACGTTGCGCCAACACTATTGGCCCTAAAGAAATTGCCGATTCCAGACGAAATGAGCGGGCGGTCGTTGGTATTAAACGATATCAAACAAACCGCCTGACAAGCACTTGAACTCGAGCTGCCGTATTCTGTTTTGCCTGTTAGCCTTAGCTCAAGCACCCGCCGCTACACAAGAACTAAACGCAGCTGAAGCTACGGCAGCGGAAACCGCCGCTGCACTGCAGGATACGGTCGACGAACTTAATGCCCTAGACCTATGGTTTTCAGAGACGGGAAAAATCCAGAACCGCATACAAATGCAAATACGCGATCTAGATCGCGATATCGCTAAACTAAATCTCGACCTCAAAGCCGGCGACATCACGCTCGCCGAGCAACAGCGAAATATTGACACCACTCGCGAGCAAATCGACGAATTAACCGAGCAGCGTAACGCGCAAACCACGGGTATCAAGGCACATATTCAAGCCGCTTATCGCTTGAGCGGCGGCAGCCTAGCAAAGAGTTTGATGCAAACCCGGAGTCCAACCAAGATTGACAGAATGATTCGATACCACGGCTACTTCAGCGCACAACGTATCGACTTGGTTGCAGCCTACAGCAGCACTCTGACAACACTCAAAGAAGCAGAACAAGACCTAGCCGAGCAACTGGCGCTCAAGCAAATTCAGACTCAAATGCTGCGCCAACGCCAGTCTGAACTGAACACTAATCGCCAAGAGCGACAGGTCGCCATTGAAGACCTGCAGCAACAGAGCGCCGACAAAGAAGTGGCCCGCAGTCAATTGCTCGCAGACAGCGAACGTTTGCAAACACTGTTGCAACAATTGCGTGCCCGTTTAGGCGAGCTCGACGGCAGTGGTTTTGCTGCTGCCAAGGGCAATCTGCCAAGGCCGGTAAATGGCAAACAACGGAACCGTTTCGGCGCTAAACGTGCTACCGGGCAACTCATATGGCACGGCATAAACTACAACGCTCGCGACGGTACATCCGTGACGGCTGTATATCGGGGCCGCGTAGTGTTTGCCGAATGGCTAAGAGGCTTTGGTCTGATGGCCATCGTAGACCACGGCAGCGGTTACATGACGCTCTACGGCAACGCCGACACTTTACTTAAGCAACCTGGCGACTGGGTGGAGGGTGGTGAGGCCGTGGCCACGGCGGGCACCAGCGGCGGCCAAAGTCAAAGCGGACTGTATTTCGAGGTGCGCTATCAAGGTGAAGCGGTAGACCCCGCCTCTTGGCTGCAACCCTAACGACGGCTATACATTGTGGAACGCACCCCTAACTCATCTTTGATTCCCCAACTTTGCCTATTGCTAAGCGTACTTAGCGGCGTCTTACTCGGCGTTGTAACTTTTCGCTACCTGCACCACGAAGAGGCTGCAACCCAGTCCCACATAGCCCAAGCGCTTGACCAAATACGCGATCATTACGTTGAAGACATAGACGAGGATACCCTGGCGCAAGGCGCGATAGACGGCATGCTCGGGCAGCTAGACAACTACTCAGTGTTGTTAGATGCCTCACAATTCGCGCAACTGCGGCAGGAATCAGAGGGTGCCTTCAGCGGCGTTGGCATAGAGATAGAACGGCGGGACGACACATTCGAAATCATCGCCCTGATAAGTGACAGCCCGGCATTTCACGCCGGCATCAAAACCGGCGATCGCTTGCAGGCCGTTGATGATATGCCAACCGCGAACCTAGATATGAATCAACTTATAAGCCTTGTTAAGGGTGAGCCCGGCACAGCGGTCAAGCTGACGCTGTTACGAGAAAACTTCCCCCAGGCACTCAATATCCGCGTTGTGCGCTCGCAGCTGACCGTTGCAAGCGCTACTGTGCGCAGGCTCGAGGCCGGTGTCGTGCACGCACGATTAACTAAATTTCAGCAGCGCACTGCCGATGAGCTTGCTTCGGCCCTGACGCGGCTTAATAACGATTCTCCTGTGCGTGGACTAATTTTAGATCTGCGCAATAATCCGGGCGGTCTACTCAGCTCAGCAATCGCTGTAGCTGATCTTTTTCTGCAACGTGGGGTAATCGTCACCACGCGCAAGCGTCGAGGCAAATCTGCGCAGCAACACTTCCGGGCCACACTGGGCGACATATTGCCTGGCCGACCGATCGCCGTCCTGATTAATGGCGGTTCGGCCTCTGCCGCCGAAGTGGTTGCCGCAGCCCTGCGCGATCATCGGCGCGCTACCCTAGTGGGTGCTCGCAGTTTTGGTAAAGGTTCGGTGCAGACACTCATGCCTACTCTTGGCCTCCGCCAGACGATTAAGCTGACCACTGCCGAGTACTTCTCACCCCAAGGTCTTGCCATAAATAACGTTGGCGTCGACCCCGACGTGTTGATTAAAGAGGCCAGCGCCGCGGCGAATACCGATCTCTGGCTAGATGCGGCAATCGCTGCACTAAAACACATGGACTTAGGCGTCGAGCAGCGCCTGTCCGGCACTGACTGACAGGTCGCCCTCGTAGATAGCACGGCCGGTAATCGCCCCTAACAGCAGCTCGGGGCATTCGGCAAAAGCGTCCTTGAGACGC
Source organism: Gammaproteobacteria bacterium UBA2955 (assembly GCA_002348825.1). Classification (GTDB taxonomy): domain Bacteria; phylum Pseudomonadota; class Gammaproteobacteria; order Pseudomonadales; family Azotimanducaceae; genus UBA4421. The sequence continues at coordinate 1,049 of DEBN01000014.1, read as the reverse complement.
TGCAGATCGTGCAGAGTTGCGATACCGCCAGACGCCACAACACCCACACCGGAATCCCGGGCTAAAGCAACAGTCGCTTCTACATTGACGCCGGACATCATGCCGTCACGTTCGATATCGGTATAGACGATTCCGGCGATCGGCAGCGCAGCAGCACCGCGCGCAAGCTCTAGCGCACTAACGCCAGAATCTGCATCCCATCCATGTGTCGCCACAGCGCCGTCTCGTGCGTCCAGCCCCAACAAAATCTGCTCTGGAAATCGTTCTGCGGCCCTGACTAAAAACTGCGGATCTTCGATAGCCTTGGTGCCGACGATCACGCGGCTGACCCCTACCTGCAGATACGCTTCAATCACCTCCAGAGTGCGCACACCACCGCCAACCTGAACCGGCATATCGCCCACGGCCGCGACCATATTTTGAATCAGCTGGCGATTTTTTGGCAATCCAGCAAAAGCCCCGTCTAAGTCTACGATGTGTAATCTAAGACCTCCTTCACGCCGCCAATGTTCTGCCATGGCAACCGGATCGCTGGAAAATATAGTTGCGTCATCCATGCGGCCCTGACGCAGCCGCACACATTGGCCTTGTTTCAGATCTATGGCGGGAATCAGCTGCACAGACTACAGACTGCCCTTGGTAGAGGGCACGGCGTTACCCATACGTGGATCGACCGCAACCGCCATGCGCAACGCGCGACCAAACGCCTTGAACAGCGTTTCAGCCTGATGATGGGCATTTTCGCCTTTTACGTTATCCAAATGCAGCGTCAACATGCCATGGTTAACCAAGCCTTGGAAAAATTCCCGCAATAGATCGAGATCGAAATCACCAACTCGCCCACGGGTATATTCGACATCGTAGAACAACCCTGGGCGCCCGGATAAATCCACCACAACCCGAGACAAAGCTTCATCCAACGGCACATAAGCATGTCCATAACGTGTGAGGCCGCTCTTATCCCCTGTGGCTTCGTGAAGCGCTTGACCAAGCACAATGCCAACGTCTTCAACCATATGATGAGCGTCAACGTCTAAATCTCCGGTGGC
>DEBN01000183.1:6566-7957 GCA_002348825.1 Gammaproteobacteria bacterium UBA2955 | reverse complement strand
ATGCAGAATATAGGAAATTACCGTCGGTGGCATAGGTCAGCGCTGTGGCGCAATCCACCCGAAATGGCTGTCGAGGCGTAATGGCGATGCGATTATTGATGCGTGAATTTTTATGAGTTGTATGAGGCATAAACACTTATGACTGCGAAGGCTGCCCGAATAGGCGCGTTAAAATTCCTCACGGCTGAAACTAAATCATCGCTGTATCGTAATGACTTGGTGCGTATGGTGCGCGACGGGCGGGGAAATTTCGTCGAGAGTGTTGGTGTCTCGACCGAGCAGCACTCGCTCGTTATCGATGACGCCAGACAGTTGCCTGGGGATCAGCGCATGTCATTACAGCCAAACGGCTTCGAGCTGATCGATGCGCCAACGCCAAACTACGACTTCCTAGATCACAACTGCGTCACAAGCCGCTACTACCGCGATTGCGAAGAATTGGTGGCGGTGGCTACAGGGGGGCGTGTCTGGGCGTTTGATCACAATGTGAGGTCGGCGGGCGGACAAGCGCAGCAACGCCGCGAAAAAGGCGGACAGGACGTGCAGGCACCGGCACATATAGTGCACGGCGATTACACGCTCCGCTCGGCGCCGGAGCGCCTTGTGCAACTGACCCAACCACCAAGTGTAAATGACACGCTTAAAGGCTCTGCTCTGGCTGCGCAGGGGTTGATTCCTGAAGATGCAGCCACTCAAGCCTTGTCCGAGCGTGGGCGTTTTTCGATCATCAATGTGTGGCGGAATATCCAGACCGAGCCGGTATTAACTCATCCGCTCGCGCTGGGTGACGGCTTGAAAATGCAACCCGAAGATTTGGTGGTGTTTGAGATTCATATGCCGGACCGAATTGGCGAAAACTATTGGTCGAAGTACGACCAGCGACAAAAATTTTATTACTATCCAGAGATGACACGCAACGAAGCACTACTGATCAAACAATGGGACTCCGGCGGCATGCTTGCACGAACGGCGGGTGTGCATGCTGACCATCGGGACGACGGCGGCTGCACGTTCAGTTTTCACAGCGCATTTCATGAACAGCAAACTCCTGCAGATGCGCCGGATCGCTGGAGTATCGAGGTCCGTTGTATGGTTATACATTAAGGTTTAAGCGTAACGCAGAGGCCGGAAAGGTCATCGTCCAATATTTAGAGGTTCAAGGGTGAAGAGAGCATGAGCAGTACCAAGCATTTACTGGATCCAGAATTACGCGCGATGGCGGACGGTCCGTTTTTACAAGATCTGGATGACGCGAAAGTCGCGCGCGTGCGAAAAGTTATGGCTGAACAGACCCCTGCGCTCAGTGATCCGAAAGCGCGCGGTCTTTATCGCAAGGAAGTATTCGTGCCCCAGAACAATGCGCCGGATGTGCGCTGTCTCCTGTACGGCGC
>DEBN01000183.1:1917-6226 GCA_002348825.1 Gammaproteobacteria bacterium UBA2955 | reverse complement strand
ATCAAAGGAGTCCCTCACGGGCGCTTACCTGCACATACATGGTGGCGGCTACCTTTTCGGTAGTCCCGAGGGCTCGGACCCTATGAATCTGCATATCGCGAAAGAATTAGGTGTTGTGGTGCTTTCTGTTGACTACAGACTTGCCCCTGAACACCCGATACCTGCGCCGTTGGACGATTGTTACGCAGCGTTAAGCTGGCTGCACGAGAATTCCGAGGATCTTGGAATCGATCGAAAACGCATTGGCATTGGCGGCGAGAGCGCCGGCGGTGGTCTGGCGGCTGCCCTAGCTATTAAGGCCAGAGATGCCGGCGAATACGCTGTCTGTTGGCAAGCGTTAACCTATCCGATGTTAGACGACCGTACCGGTGGCGAGGAAAGACCGGGCGATCCCTTGGTAGGCGAATTTGTCTGGACTCGCCAGCTGAACCAATTCGGATGGAGCCGCTACCTCGGCGAGGCGAAACGGGCGGCCCCTCAAGTGCCGGGTCGACTTGATTCTTTTGCCGGCTTGCCGGCTACCTGGATGTTTACGGCTTCACTTGACTTGTTTCGTGATGAGAACATCGAGTACGCGCAAAAACTTATGGCGGCAGGGGTGTCCTGCGAGCTTTCGGTGTACCCCGGTGCTTGTCATGCTTTTCAGAGGATAGAGCACGCTTCTTTGAGCAAGCGCTATAGAGCTGAGTTTTTAGAATCGCTGAGAAGAGGCCTGGGCTGCTGACGCAGAGCGTGCAGGAACAGACAAGCACCAAGCATAGACAGTCAACTGAAGCATATCTCAGGGATGGGATGTCGAAGCACACCGTTGCTTGGTACGCTGTGGTTTTAATTGTTGGGTAGAACGCCGTGACCGACCTCATTCTTCATCAGTACGCCGCCTCGCCATTCTCGGAAAAAGTCAGATGCCTGCTCGGTTACAAACAACTGAGCTATCGAACGGTAGAGATCCCGATCATCATGCCGAAACCAGATCTCATGGCGCTCACTGGCGGCTACAGGAAAACACCAGTACTGCAGATTGGTGCAGAAATCTATTGTGATACGGCGCTGATTTGCCGAGTGATCGATCGATTGTATCCAGCGAATAGTGTCTACCCCCTCGAGCAGGCCGCGGCCCTGGGCGCGGCTGTGCACTGGACCGACACATTTTTGTTCAAGGTGAGCGTTGCTGTGGCGTTTCAGCCCAAGGCTCTGGCCGGCAGCGATCTGTTTAGTGATCAGGCTGCGGCAGCAGCCTTTATGGCAGACAGAGCGGAATTGAGTAAAGGGTCTACCGAGCTGGGTATCGATTTAAAGATTGCAGTGCCGTATTGGACCATGCACATGCAACGGTTGGACGCCCAATTGTCTACTGCAGACTTTCTCGGTGGCGACAAGCCGAATGTCCTCGATTTTTCAACGTACCATTGCTGTTGGTTTGTATACAAGAATGAAGCACTCAAGCCAGAACTGGAGCAATTTCCCGCGCTGGCGCAATGGATGCTAAGAATTGCGGGATTCGGTCATGGCGAGATCGTTTCGATCAATGGTGAAGAAGCTGTAGCGATAGCTCGCGACAGCGATATTGCCACGGCACCGAAGGCGACTGACTTTGTCGACGAACAGCTGAGTGTCGGTACATCAGTAGACGTGATGCCTATAGACTATGGCTTTCAACCCACTCAGGGTGAGTTGCTTTTAGCTTCGACCGAAGAGATCGTCATTAAACGCGTCGACGAAAGGGCCGGCAACGTGGCGGTGCATTTTCCGCGTTTGGGCTTTCAGGTAAACGCGAGCCAATAATCGAGCGCGGATTGCGCCCCCCAACCCGTGCTTGAAGTTGCCAGCTAAGGCGCGGCAGCAGGGGTTGGCGCCGCTGATTGCAAGAAGACGCCGGCGCCCGGCCCCAAGGGCAGATCTAAAATCACCCAACCGACTGTCATCGCGAGGCCCGCAACCATGAGCGCGAGCGAATAGGGCAGCATGGTAGCGACCAAACTGCCTAGGCCGAAGGTGCTTTGCCAACGCTGGCAGAAGATTAAAATCAGAGGGAAGTAAACCATAAGCGGAGTGATGATATTGGTAGCGCTGTCGCCAACTCGGTAAGCCGCGGTCGCCATTTCAGGTGATATACCAAGCAGCATGAGCATCGGCACCATAACCGGCGCAATTAAAGCCCATTTTGCGCTGGCCGAACCCACAAACAGATTCAGCAGCGCCGATACGAGAATGATCATGCAAAGGAGCGCTGCGGCAGAGAGATCAGTGCTACCAAGAAAGTTGGCACCATGCACGGCGAGAATCAAGCCAAGATCCGACCACGCGAACATGGCTACAAAATGTGCCGCTACAAAGGCCAACACCAAGTAGTAGGCAAGATCTTCCATGGCGCCGGTCATCATCCGCACCAGATCACGATGATCGGAAATTGTGCCGGCACCTTTGCCGTAGGCCCAACCGGCAAGCAGGAACAGCAGGAAAAAGCCGGCCACCAGACTTCTGTAAAATGGTGCGAATTGAGCCTCAGCGGCAGCGTTCTCATCGATCAATGGGGTGCCCGGACCGAAGGCAAAAAATATCCACAGCCCGACCACCGCCAACGCGGCGAACCCAGCGTAGATCAGACCTTTGCGCTCGAGATCGGTAAGGGGCTGATCGCTCTCGTCTCCAGCGCCGGTGGCTGCCGCCAGCGCCGGGTCAAAAGCGCCCAAGCGCGGCTCGATGATCTTGTCGGTTACAAACCAGATGGCCGGTAAAAAAATGAATGTCATGGCCGCAATAAAAAACCAGTTACCAGCGATATTCACGGAAAAATCGCCGAATACTGTCTCCACGCTGGCCTCCGTAATGCCGAACAGTAGAGCGTCTAGTTGCCCCGGCAAAAGGTTGGCGGAAAAACCGCCGGAAACACCGGCGAAGGCCGCCGCGATGCCCGCAATCGGATGCCGCCCGGCGGCATGAAAAACTATGCCCGCCAGTGGAATCAGTACCACGTAGGCGGCATCCGCAGCTAAGTTACCCATCATGCCAGCGAGCACTACAATTGGTGTCAACACTGCCTTCGGTTTGTTGCGTGCGGCGGCGCGCATGCCCGTGCTGAACAGACCGGCGCGTTCTGCCACGCCGGCGCCGAGCATTACCACGAGGACGTAACCAAGCGGATGGAAGTGGGTGAAGGTTGTGGGCATGTCCGTCCACAAACGCGCAATGTTGTCGGGCGAAAGCAGACTCGATGCAACAATGAGCGCGTTGCTCCCGGTTGCAGGATCGATCAGGGTTGGGTGCGCGGCAGACAGTCCCGTCAGACTAGCGGCCACCGAAATCATCACAAGGGCGAGAATCAGCCAAAGAAATAGAAAAACTGGATCGGGCAGTTTGTTACCGCTTTTTTCAATCCAACCAAGAAAGCCGCCGATGTCATTTTGCTTGCCGGGAGAGGCGGGCTGTGTTGATTGCATGATTTAAGTCCCTGTGGCTCGCTGGCGTTGTGCGTCAGATAAATATTAGCATTGGCTGAGCGGTGTTTGGGTCAGCTGGATCGGATGGCCGCGGCTGAATTTGCAATTGCTCGAGGCGCTCTAACCCACCCGACGCAAGTCATGTTGCAGGGAATTCCCTGCAAACTAACTCATCAGAGAATATACGCATCACCCGAGGCTCTGACCGTAATGTCCCCAACGGAAACCCCCAAAGGCTGGTTGATCGCATAAACGATCTGATCGGCAACGTGTTCTGGCTCTAACGCCAGCAGCTCGATGGAGTCGGCTGTTGTGTGTTCGGTAGGTAGGTCTGAATCTGGGTGGGCTTGAAGCATCTGTTGATACGCGGCCATGTTCTGACCAAGAATCCCAACTACGGCAGCCGGATTGACGATGCCGTTGGCCAACGCCGTTCCAGGGACGCCGGTTGGCCGTACGTTGGTAACTTTGATGCGTCCTTGAGATTCAACGCGAAGGGATTCCGATAGAAAATTAACGGCTGCCTTCGTCGCGCCATACACGCCACCCCCAGCGACGGGGAAGTTGCTGTAAATGGAGGAAATATTGACTACCTGCCCGGAACCCTGCGTGATCATCTGGTCATAAACCGCAATGATCCCGTGCAGTACCCCCTTGAAATTAATGTCAATGCAAGCGTTCCAGGCACGGTAGGCCGCCTTATGATCAGCAAAGAAAGCCAGCGGCATCACTCCAGCGTTGTTAACCATGACGTCTACTCGCGCATAAAGTCTTAAGGCCTCCTGCACGGCCTCTTGCACTTGCTCGGCATTCGTCACGTCACAAGTTAACCCGATCATGCTGCTCTCGGGTGCCGATATTTGATCCAA
>DEBN01000183.1:1459-1580 GCA_002348825.1 Gammaproteobacteria bacterium UBA2955 | reverse complement strand
GCTCTTTTCACGGCGTCCTGATCCACATCCGTGAGTATGACCTTTGCGCCCAGTTCGAGGCATTTTTTTGCCAGACAGAAACCGAAACCGCTGGCGCCTCCGGTAATGAAAATCACTTTTT
>DEBN01000183.1:0-1206 GCA_002348825.1 Gammaproteobacteria bacterium UBA2955 | reverse complement strand
CCGTGAGTATGACCTTTGCGCCCAATTCGAGGCATTTTTTTGCCAGACAGAAACCGAAACCGCTGGCGCCTCCGGTAATGAAAATCACTTTTTCTTCGACGTAATTTTTTACTGCCATTGCCGCTCCCGATTGCTCCTATGCAGAAGCCCTTTATAGATTAAAGACGTGAAATAACAATGGCCTTTTCGGCACCGCGAAGATTCGAACCGCTGGGCCGGTAAGAGTAACGGGCCGTAGCGTTTCTTCTCGTCCGTATACAGCTAGCATTAAATCGAAATTGGCGACACCAGCGAAGGCAGTCGCCACCTTCTTATCAGGAACGAGAACGGGGCTGTTCCCGAGGCCCGTAATGGGCGCACTGGGTGTGCGGATAAACGAAGCGCAGGGCTGGCGGTTCAGCTGGTTGGGCTGAAGTTGAGCTCGGCAGGCCGCTTAGAACTTCTAATGCTCTATAGACAGTCGCTTGTCTCTGGTCAGATCTCTAGGGCAGAGAGCCAAGCAAAAAGTGCCGGTGTCAGCAGCGGTTGTCCAGTTCTGGACAGCCCTAGAAAGCTATATCCGAAGGCAAAAAAGGCATCTGGGCCATCCGTCTAGTAGGCCACGGGCGTATGGTGTTTACTAACACCTATAGTTTGCAGGGGAGCGATTCGATGATTGACATCAACGGCATGGCCCATGTCATTCTGACCGTGAGTCAATTTGACGCGGCGCATAAGTTTTACAGCGGTCTGCTGCCGGAATTCGGTATGACCAAGGTTAACGACGGGCCAGATCTTTTGTATTACGTCGGGGCGCGCACGGCCATCGGTGTGCGGCGCTGCGACCCGTCCTTTAATAACGAGCGCTTCGAGCAATATCGCGTTGGACTGCACCACATCTGTCTGCGGGCAAAAAGTCGAGAAGCGGTAGATCAAACCGCCAGGCTCGTTGCTTCTTTAGGCGCAAACATCGTCCGCGGTCCGGAACAGCGCGATTGGGCGCCGGGCTATTATTACGTATTGTTCGAAGACCCGGACGGAATTCGGCTGGAGGTCAATTACGTGCCCGGAGCAGGCTTGCTGGAACCAGACGCCAGTTTTGGCTCTGCCGAAGATTACGTGCGTAAAGATGGCAGGGACCTTGTCGGCGCAACATAATATGTGCCGATTGCTGAACATGAAAAGCATTAGCGGGCTTTCAGTTCACTGATTTTAGTTTGATGAGTG
>DEBN01000131.1:3960-12417 GCA_002348825.1 Gammaproteobacteria bacterium UBA2955 | reverse complement strand
CGGTGCATTTTTCGCGATAGAAGGCAGTAAATTCGCAGATATGTCTAGGATGGGTGAATGGAATTGGTTAGTTCAAAAAACTCGGTGAGTACACCGGTTAGGGTTTTTCTTGCCCTGTTATTGCTCATCTTTGCAGCATGCGTGCAAGCAGATGTGAAGTTATTGGACAGTTTTCCGAAATCGGGCTCGAAAGTGAGTGGAATGGTAACGGATGTGCGCCTGTGGTTTGACGTGGAACCCGATCCAGCGGCGTCGAAAATAGAATTGATTAAAGATGACACTCGAATTGCCGTTTTAGGGCTCCACAGCATGGGTGAAAATGATCTGATGGGGTTTGTACAGCAGCCCACGCCGCCTGGACGATACCGGTTTGTTTGGCGAACGACCGCAGCGGCGAGCGACGCCGTTGTAGCCGGAGAGTTTAATTTTACGGTTGTAAGTACGGGCTCCAAACCTTGACTCTGGAGCTGTCGAAAGCTGAGTTAGAGGCCTATAAGGAGGACGGTTTTTTAGTTCGCAGGAGCGCGTTTTTACGGCAGGAGGTTGCAGCTTTGCGAACGGCGGCCGAAGTCGCGGTACAGACGGCGATGGCCATGGTGGCCGGTGCCAGTGCTACACGCTATGTATTGGACGGTAACCTGTTCGCTGACATCGACCATACAACGGTGCAGTTTGAACATCATCGGGGAGCCGCCGACATCCGTGTGATAGAGCCAGTGCATGATTTACATGAAGAATTCGCCCAACTTGTGCACGACCCCCGTTTGGTGCGCCCGATGTGTCAGTTGATCGGCAGCGCCCAGGTGGCCCTGTGGACCGCTAAGCTCAATTTGAAGCCGCCGAAAGTAGGATCTGGATTCGCTTGGCATCAGGACACGCCTTATTGGATTCACGATTGCCAAGAGGCAGACCGCTTGCCCAATGTTATGGTGAATTTTGACGACAGTTCGGTGGTCAATGGCTGCTTGCACATTGTCAAAGGCAGTCATAAGTTCGGCATGTTGCCCGGGTGTAATGACGAGCGACAATTGGCGGGTTTTTACACCGATCCAGCTGTTTTCGATGCCGGTGCGCAGGTGCCGATCGAGGTGCCATCCGGGTCGCTGGTTTTCTTTGATCCACTCGCTGTGCATGGATCCCAGCCTAACAACTCGTCTAGGCAGCGGCGTGGCATTATACTCACCTACCAGCCAGCCAACCGACCTACGTTGAAGAAAAAAGACGTCATTAATGCGCTTGTTTAGCGGCGTGCCCACACGCCGCCGGACATTACGGCGGCAATATTGCGGCTGTTGCTGATATTCTCTAACGGGTTTCCTCGCAACAACACTAGGTCTGCAACCATGCCTGCTTGGATTTGGCCCATTTGGTCGGCATTGTTAAAGAAATCGGTGGGTGCGATGGTCGCCGCGTATAGGGCCTGTCGCGGCGACATGCCGCCGGCTACTAGCAGTTCTAACTCAGTATGTAAGCTATAGCCCGGAATGCCAAAGCCGATCGGCGTATCGGTGCCAGCGGCGATGGGTACTCCACGTTCGAGTAATCGTGAGATTAGAAACAGACTCCATTCGGCGAAGCGGTGGTCCGCTGTCGGATTGTTGTGCGCAAGCAGATCGATCCGGCTCTGCCATTGTTCGGACACGTCGTCGGGCAGTTCCGATAGAGCCGCTGGCCAGTCTTCGCGCGTCCACGGTTGCTGCTGGAAAACGGTATTCAGTCGCAGGGTCGGCACTTGTGTCGTGCCGCGCAAGGTGTCGAGTACCTGGTTACAGCGGGGTTCATCGTAGGCCGCGATAGCCGGTAAGCGTTGAGCGCTATGGAGGCTTCGACGCAACTCATACCCTAAGCCCTCGGTAAAATCGCCGATCGCTTTTTGGCGTTGCGCTAATAAATCTTGCCAGTTGCTCGCGCATGCGAGTTCGATGTTGCGCAGATGTTCCATTGAATCCGCCAGTGGCCCAGCAGTGTCAGCCGTCAGCATTAACGGTACATGGGAGGCTATGGGTAAATCGTAACGGCGCGCCGCTGCGACGAGATCGGCATAAACGTCTGGCTGCACCAACTCGTAAATCTTGATCAGGTCAGCGCCGGCATCTTTAAGCTGCTTGACCCGCGCTTCAGCCGTGCTCGTGTCTGCGACATCGACGCCGAGCGCGGGGCGCGCGGGATCGCTGCCGTCGTAAACGACAAATTTACCGTCCAGTAATGGTCCGGAGAAATAAATTCGCGGGGACGGTTGCGAGCGTTCGCTGAGTCGTCTGCGTAATGCTGTCAAATCGCTAAGGTTGCCACCGGTATCGCGCACGCTGGTAACCCCGTAGTGTAAAAACAGGTTCGCCATGTGTTCGGTAAGCTGCGGCTCGTACAGGAAGTGCACGTGCATATCCCACAATCCTGGAATCAGGTACTGCCCGCTGCCGTCGATGACGTGGGGCGCGGCGGCGCTGTTGCCGCTTAGTGCTGGGTTAACAGCGAGTATTTTGTCGCCGCGAACAACCACGCTGCGCGCTGTTCGAATGGGCGAGACTGCATCAACAATTGTGACATTGTTGATCACAATGTCTGTCTGGTCTGGCCTATCCGAGCATCCGTTGAGCATGCCGGATGCGAAGAAAATGACCAATAACGATTTGATTTGCATAATATGCCCTCGGGATTTGCGACCTCGAGTTATTAATGCACTAACCCTTGCTTGTTGTATAGTTTCGGCGCATTGCATCAGCGAGCCGAATCAGGGGAAAAAATGAGTGTTAAGCATTATGACTGGACTGCCCACCATGCAGGTGTTCGTGGCGACAAAGTAGCCATCGTCGATCTCGATACCGGCAAGGAAGTGTCTTACGCAGAACTGGACGAGCGAGCCAGCAAACTGGCCAGTTGGCTGCAAAGTCAGGGGTTCGAAAAGGGTGACCGCGTGGCTGTGCTCGCGGCGAATTGCCCGGAAATTTTCGAAACAGCGTTTGCTTGCGCCAAGATCGGCGCAATCTGTTTGCCGCTCAATTGGCGCTTAACTGTCCCGGAGCTCGAGTACATTCTGAACGACTCAGCGCCGAAGTTGCTGATCAGTGACGTTAAATTTGCCCGCGAGGCAACTGAGTTGGCCGCCATCTGCTCGATTGAGCTGGCGTTGCAGCTCGACGTAGACGATGCAAACTGCACCTATGCCGCCACTCTGGCCGCTGCTGCTCCGGAATATACGACGGTGGAATGCACCCATGACGACGTCGCGATGATTATGTATACCTCGGGTACCACGGGTCATCCGAAGGGCGCGATGATCACCTTTGGCATGAACTTTTATAATGCGGTGAACTTAGGCCTTCCCGCCGGCGTAAACAGTGACACCGTGCAGCTCGTTGTGCTGCCGTTGTTTCATACCGGCGGTATGAATTGCTACGCCAACCCAATTTTGCATGCGGGAGGCCGTATTCTCCTGATGCGAGATTTCGAGCCCGGTCGAGCTTTGTCGGTGATCGGCGATCCGGCTCTGGGGGTGACGCATTTTTTTGGGGTGCCGGCGCCTTACCAATTTATGATGCAGCATCCTGATTTTGCCGCCACAGATTTGTCGCGTCTGCAGACGGCAGGCGTTGGCGGTGCGCCGTGCGCCGAGGCAATTCTAACGGGTTGGCTTGACCGCGGCGTGCCTCTGGTGCAGGGCTGGGGTATGACCGAGACCAGTCCTGGCGGTACCATGCTGGAGGCGACCGATGCACTGCGTAAGCTGGGGTCCGCGGGCAAATGTCTTTTACACACTGAGGTTAAGGTGGTCGACGACGAGGGTGCTGAGCTGCCGTGGGGCGAGGTTGGCGAGTTGTTGATTCGCGGGCCAAATATAACCCCAGGTTATTGGAACAATGCAGAAGCCACGGCTAAATCTTTTGTTGACGGTTGGCTAAAAACTGGTGATGCGGCAAGGTTTGATGACGAAGGGTTCATTTATATCGTCGATCGCTGGAAGGATATGTACATATCCGGTGGCGAGAACGTTTACCCTGCAGAAGTGGAAAACGTTTTGTATCAGCTGCCGCAAGTTGCTGAGGCTGCGATCATTGGTGTGCCCGACGAGCGCTGGGGCGAAACTGGCAAAGCCGTAGTGGTGTTGAAGCCCGATCAACATTTGTCCGCGGATGATGTGGTCGGCCACTGCTTGAAAAATCTTGCGAAGTTTAAGGTGCCCGCAAGCGTCGAGTTCATAGACGCGCTTCCGCGTAACGCCACTGGTAAGGTGCTTAAGCGTACGCTGCGCGATCAATACGTGGATGCGTCGCAGCCAGCGATAACTTAATAACGTTATATTTCAGCTAGTTTGGAGATCTTTCATGAGCGATATGAGCCTAGAACAGCACGACACGTCGTTGGAGACGATGCAGGTAATTCTGGAGGCGCAAAAGCGCGCCTATCTCGCTGAGGGAGAAGTGTCTTACGCGACTCGGTTTGATCGGCTTGAGCGCGCGATCAATGTCGTCCGCAAGAACGAGAAACGCTTCGTAGAAGCGATGACGGCGGATTTCGGTCACCGCAGTGAACACCAGTCGCTGTTCACCGATATTGCGTCATCAGTGACGCCTTTACGGCACGCGCAAAAGCATATGAAGCAGTGGATGAAGCGCGAAAAACGTAAGGTAACGCCGGCGCTTTTAGGTTTATTTGGAGCCAAAGCTTGGGTCGATTATCAGCCGCTAGGGGTGGTGGGTGTGATAAGCCCTTGGAATTTTCCTGTCAACCTGACGTTTGCCCCATTGTCCGGCATTTTGTCCGCGGGTAATCGTTGCATGATTAAACCCAGCGAGTACACGCCAGCGACCTCGGCCGCCATAGCCGAGGCAATTGCTGAAGAGTTCAACTCGGACGAGATCGCGATCGTTGTTGGCGGTCCGGCAACCGGGGCAGGTTTTTCCGGGTTGGCATTCGATCATCTGTTGTTTACCGGCGCGACCTCGGTAGCCAAGCACGTGATGCGTGCCGCGGCTGAAAACCTCGTACCAGTGACTTTGGAGTTAGGCGGCAAGTCCCCGGTGGTGATTGGCCGCAGTGCCGAGATGGCGCCGACCACGGATTCGTTGATGGCGGGCAAGATGCTCAACGCCGGTCAGATCTGCCTGTCGCCCGATTACGTTTTTGTGCCCGAAGAGCGCATGGACGAGTTTGTAGAATCGACCAAGGCTTCCGTCAAAAAAATGTTCCCAACGCTGGTTGATAATCCCGACTACACCTCGGTAATTAATGAACGCCACTTCGAGCGGTTGAACGGTTATGTTGAACAAGCCAAAAGTGCAGGCGCGGAGGTGGTGGAGATTAATCCAGCACAGGAAGATTTTCGGCAACAGCCGGCGCACAAAATAGCGCCGACACTGGTGCTTAATCCCAGCGACGATTTGGCGGTTATGCAGGAAGAAATCTTTGGTCCGGTGTTGCCGGTTAAGTCCTATGCCAACGTTCAGGACACCGTTGATTATGTCAATGCGCATGACCGACCCCTGGGCTTGTATTACTTTGGTTCGGATCAGGTTGAGGCCAGCCACGTGGTTAACCATACGACCTCAGGTGGCGTCACCCTTAACGACGTCATCATGCATATTTCGCAAGAAGAGTTGCCTTTTGGCGGGGTCGGGCCGTCGGGTATGGGTTCGTATCACGGCGCGGACGGTTTTAAGCGTTTCAGCCATGCCAAAGCGGTATTTAAACAGACAAAACTCAATCTCGCAGAGATGATGGGCATGCGACCTCCATATGGCGATAAGCTCGTCAAGTTTGCGCGCTCGCAATTAAAGTAGCCGCCAAACGACCACGGGATCAGGCGTTGCTGACGGGGGTTTTGCTGTAGCATCGCGGGTTTTGTGATGCGTGTTATATCACCGTAATGTTGCAGCTCTCTCAGATCCAGCTCGCGCCCGGCGCGGCAGCTTTTGATCATACGTTTGCCGCCGGAGCGCTAACCGTGGTGTTGGGCCGGAATCGCTCAGGTAAGACAAATCTATGCCGACTCGTTGCGGGCTTGACGTGTTCGGCGAAGGGTGAAGTGACACTAGACGGCCAGCGTATAACTCAGCTGAGTCCCCAGTCTCGCTCCGTCGCGGTGGTTTTTCAGGCTTTCGTTAATTATCCGAACTGGACAGTTGCGGAAAATATTGCCTCGCCCATGCGTGCTCGCGGCGTGGCGTGGCGCGACCGCGAAGCGCGAGCCAAACAGCTGGCCGAAGTGCTCGGGCTGGAGCAGTTTTTACAGCGTTTACCTCATGAATTGTCGGGTGGTCAGCAGCAGCGCTTAGCCATAGCTCGCGCCATGGCGAAGCAAGCGCAGATATTGGTCTTAGATGAGCCGTTGGTAAACCTCGACTATAAGTTGCGCGAATCTCTGGTGTTGGAATTGCGGGGGGTATTGCAGCAAGCAGGGACTGCGGTGATCTACACGTCTACGGATCCAAAAGACGCCTTTGCTCTCGGTGATGAGTTGGTGCTGCTTGACGGTCACGCGAAATTGCAGGCGGGTAGACCGCTTGAGGTTTATCAGTATCCGCAAAATTTTGCGGCGGCAAACCTTATGAGTGATCCGGGTGTTAACGCTTTTACCACGCCCGCGACCCTGGTTGCCGCAGCGCGCAGAGCAGCCGTTCGCCCCGAACACGTTTACTTGGCGGACTCGGCACCTTGCGCTGATGTAATCGAGTTTGCGATGGATGTGCAGGGGCTCGAAACCAGTGGTGATGAGACGTTCATTCATGGGTCGGTAGACGGCAACAGCTGGGTTATCCGGCGCCCCGGAATAGTCAATGTGTCGGTTGGGCAGCGCCTGCCAGTGGTCGTTCGGAAGGGCGACATCATGCGCTTTGGGGTTGCGTGAGAATGGCTTCGATTCAACTGGATGGCTTAAGCTTTCGTTACCCCGGAGTGGCCGAAGATACGCTTGCGCCTCTGTCTATGAGTATCGATGACGGTGCGGCATTTGCCCTGTTGGGCGCGTCGGGCGCTGGTAAAACGACGTTATTGAACCTTCTGTCCGGTCTGCTTGCGCCAACTTCAGGACGTATTTTTTTCGACGCTCAGGATGTGTCGGCGTTGGCAGGGCGTCAGCGTAACGTGGCTCAAGTGTTTCAGTTTCCGGTGCTTTATGAATCTATGTCTGTGGCGGAAAATCTGGCCTTTCCTCTCCGTGCACGCAAGTTCGAATCGGTTGTTATTCAGCGGCGTGTTGAGCGTATCGCTGCGGACTTAGAGATTACTCAACAGCTGCCACTGCGAGCAGCTCAGTTGTCGTTATTTCAAAAGCAGTTAGTTGCCATTGGTCGAGCGCTGGTGCGTCCGGATGTGGCGGTTGTGTTGTTAGACGAGCCACTTACCGCCGTGGAGCCGCGGATGAAGTGGCAGTTGCGTCAGACCCTGCGCCGGATTCAGGAAGAGCTTGGTGTAACGATGGTATATGTCACTCATGATCAAACCGAAGCTTTGACCTTCGCGGACCAAGTTGCGGTGATGGCAGATGGTGGGCTGCTGCAGATTGGGACGCCGGATCAGATTTATAAAACGCCGTCGCACGAATTCGTCGGCTACTTTATCGGTAGTCCGGGTATGAACTTTGTCGAGGTTGAGCAATTGACCCAACCACGGGAATTTTTGGCCGAGACTCGTCGCGTGGGCTTCAGACCAGAGTGGGCGATGCTCTGTGCCCACCAAGACGGGCAGTTGCGCGGTGTTGTTAGGTCGTTGCAACTTACTGGCACAGAGCATGGGGCTGCTATGGGGGTAATTCGTATAGGCATTGCCGCTGGTGAGATCGCAGTACGCGGCCCCTTAAACGTGAATGTTGGGCAGAGTGTCGGCGTGCTGTTGAAACACTACTTGTGTTACTCGGAACGAGGCCGATTGCTGGCGCCATCCCATGAATAAGCCATACGACAACAAGGCCTGGCTGGGGGTTCTGCCGGTGCTGTTGATAGTCGCCTTTAATGGTGTGGTACCGCTGATGACCGTGGTCAATTACTCTGTGCAGGATATCTTGGATTTTAATTCGAGATTTTTCGTTGGCTTTCAGTGGTACAGCGAAACCCTCCAAGACTCGCGGTTTATCGAAGCGTTTCTACGGCAGCTCGGTTTCAGCGCCAGTGTGCTTCTTATTGAGATCCCTCTGGGTTTGATCCTGGCTCGCGGTATGCCGCGACAGGGTCTTAGTGCGTCTTTGTTGCTGGTATTACTGGCGATACCGTTGCTGATTCCGTGGAACGTCGTAGGCACGATTTGGCAATTATATGCGCGCTCAGATATAGGTTTGTTGGGGGTTGGGCTGAACGCGCTGGGGGTGAGTTTTAACTACACCGCAGACCCGCTGCATGCCTGGGTGACCTTATTGGCGATGGATGTGTGGCATTGGACTTCGTTGGTGGCATTGCTTGCTTATGCCGGCCTCACGTCTGTGCCAGCGGCCTACTATCAGGCGGCAGAACTGGACGGAGCCAGCCA
>DEBN01000131.1:0-3530 GCA_002348825.1 Gammaproteobacteria bacterium UBA2955 | reverse complement strand
ACCGAGCCATTTGTGCTCACCGGCGGCGGCCCTGGCAACGCGACGACGTTTCTAAGCCAACATTTAGCCACTATGGCGGTCGGACAGTTCGATCTTGGTCCCGCGGCGGCGTTTTCGGTGATTTACTTTTTATTTATCTTGCTGTTCTGCTGGATATTCTACAGCAGCGTGGTGCGCGACAGTGACTAGTCGCAACGGTCGCTCTTGGATGAGTATCAGTCGCTGGCTTTTGGTTATCTATTGCATCTACCTGCTGCTGCCGCTGTATTGGTTGAGCAGTGTTGCGTTACAGACCAATGCCGATATAACCGGCGAGTTTGCCGTGCTGCCGCAGAATCCGACGCTGAGCAACTTTGCTGAAATTTGGCACAACCCGGTATGGTCTTCCGCGTTTGTAAATTCCCTGAGTTATGTGTTCTTAAACACTGTGATTTCTATCGTCGTCGCGGTGCCGGCAGCCTACGTGTTTTCGCGTTATCGGTTCCTTGGCGATCGCCAGTTGTTTTTCTGGTTGCTCACCAATCGCATGGCGCCGCCGGCAGTGTTCTTGCTGCCGTTTTTCCAACTGTATTCTGCGGTCGGGCTGTTTGATACGCCGCTCGCCGTCGCCTTAGCGCATTGCTTATTTACGGTGCCGCTATCGGTGTGGATTCTCGAAGGCTTCATGTCCGCGGTGCCAACGGAGTTGGACGATATGGCGCGTATAGATGGGCATAGTTTTGGTTTTTTCTTTCTGCGGATATTTGTGCCGGTTAACCGTGGAGCGATCGGCGTTACATTGTTTTTCTGCTTTATGTTCAGCTGGGTAGAACTGCTGTTGGCGCGCACGCTGACCGGTAGCGCGGCCAAGCCGATTGTAGTCACGATGACGCGTACCGTGAGCGCTTCGGGCTTAGACTGGGGCGTGCTCGCGGCTGCAGGGGTGCTGACCGTAATTCCGGGGATTATCGTCGTATGGTTTGTGCGCAAGCATCTGGTCAAAGGTTTCGCTCTGGGACGTGTGACATGACTTGGATGGCATGGACCGCCCCCACTGCGGCCTTCTTTATCGGCATTGGCCTTGCCCTGAGTGCGCTGACGTTGTTCGAACTGCGCTGGCCTAGTCATAAACGACGTGGGTTTTTGCCGCTAGCCACAACCCGCGGAGACCGCTTTTTTATCGGTCTTTTAAGTGCTGCGTTTATCCACCTCGCTTGCTTAGGTTTGGCTCCCAGTGCTGTGTTGTGGGCGACTGGCCTATCGCTCTTGTGGGCAATGTTAGTGTTATGGCGGGGTTAACGCCTATACTGGGTTTGGTAACGAAATCGAGGGAAGCGAAATGATCAGGACGGCGTTAACTCTAGTGTCGGTTGGACTGCTTTTTGGGTGCGATAACGGTACAACCCAACCCGCGCAGCCGGATATGGATCATGCGGCCAATGCTCAGCGTTGGATTACAGAAGAGTTTACGCCTTCGACGCTTTCGCCGACCGAGCAGACAGCGGAAATGACCTGGTTCACTGCGGCGGCGGCGCCTTACCGTGGTATGACGATCAATGTTGTATCCGAGACCCTTACGACCCATGAATATGAAAGCGAGACTCTTGCTCGGGCGTTTTATGAAATCACCGGGATTAAGGTGAATCACGACCTGATTCAAGAGGGCGATGTGATTGAAAAATTACAGACGCAAATGCAGTCTGGAGAAAATGTCTACGATGCTTACGTCAATGATTCGGACTTAATTGGTACGCACTCCCGTTATGGCTACGTTATTGCGTTGAGCGATTTCATGGAGGGTGAGGGCAAAGCGGTAACGTCGCCCACATTGGACCTCGACGATTTTATTGGCATCAGTTTTACCACTGGGCCGGACGGAAAAATTTACCAGCTACCCGACCAGCAATTCGCCAACCTGTACTGGTTTCGCCACGATTGGTTCAGTGATCCGGCTATTCAAGCGCAGTTCGAAGCGCGCTATGGATACCCCTTAGGCGTGCCGGTTAACTGGTCCGCATATGAGGATATCGCTGAGTTTTTCACCGACCATGTGCAGCAGATCGACGGCCAAAAGATCTATGGACACATGGACTACGGCAAAAAGGATCCGTCATTGGGGTGGCGGTTTACCGATGCGTGGCTGTCCATGGCGGGCGCGGGTGACAGCGGTATTCCCAATGGCTTACCGGTAGACGAATGGGGCATACGCGTTGAAGGCTGTCGGCCTGCTGGATCATCGGTGAGTCGTGGCGGTGCAGCCAATGGGCCTGCTGCCGTTTATGCCTTGCAGAAATACATTGACTGGCTCAAGCGCTATGCGCCGCCTCAGGCCGGAGGTATGACTTTTTCCGAGGCAGGTCCGGTGCCTGCGCAGGGGCAGATTGCTCAGCAAATTTTTTGGTACACCACATTTACCGCAGACATGATCAAAGAGGGCCTCGCGGTGGTGAACACCGACGGCACACCGAAATGGCGTATGGCGCCATCACCTCATGGGCCGTATTGGAGTGAGGGCATGAAGCTGGGATACCAAGACACTGGGGCGTGGACGCTGCTTGAAAGTACGCCGCTGCCCAGACGTCAAGCGGCTTGGCTGTATGCGCAATTTGTTACTGCTAAAACTGTATCGTTAAAGAAGACGCTGGTTGGGCTCACCCCAATTCGTGACTCTGATATTCGTTCCCAGGCAATGACAGAGATGGCGCCAAGATTAGGCGGGCTGGTTGAGTTTTACCGCAGTCCGGCGCGCGTTGCATGGACCCCCACAGGTACGAACGTGCCGGATTATCCGAAGCTCGCGCAACTGTGGTGGGCGAATGTCGCCAACGCAGTGAGTGGCGAAAGCACGGCTCAGGCGGCGATGGACAGTCTTGCGGAACAGCAGGATAAAGTCCTGGAACGGCTGCAGCGGCATGGAGTGCAAGGCGCCTGTGGCCCGCAACTGAATGAGCCGCGTGATCCGCAATACTGGTTGGCCCAGCCGGGATCGCCTAAAGCCAAACTCGCTCAGGAGAAACCCCAAGGGATGACTGTGGCGTACGATCTACTTATAAAATCTTGGCAGGCCGAGTAACCTCTAGTCGCTGACGTCTTTAAAGAAATCGATGTCACGGTCCTCGCCCTCGGGGACCGGCACTTCGACGACACGCTCATCGACGTCGTCAAATTCTAGACGTAATGCTCGAGTCATGGTGGCATGCATTTCGTATGTGCAAACGATGTAAGTGAGTTCAATGATTTGCACTTCGCTCAGGTGTCGCTGCAGCGCTGCGAATGTGCCATCAGCAACGCGCCCACCTTGCAAGACCAATTCGTCGGTATACGCCAGCACTGCGCGTTCGGTCTCGTCGAATTCGTCGCTTGAAGACCAGTATGGAACCGCCTCGATTTGTGCTTCGGTGAACCTAGCCGCGCGTAATGCTTTGCAATGCTGAGAAAACACAAATTGACTGCCGCGAGCAAATCCAGCGCGCGCCTGGCCAAGCTCGCGTAAACGAGGCGGAATTTGACGCTTGCGATCGCGATAAAACTGAAAGCCAGCCACCATATGA
>DEBN01000068.1 GCA_002348825.1 Gammaproteobacteria bacterium UBA2955 | reverse complement strand
TCGCCCACTCGCAGCGCCGAGCTGTCGGCAAATTTAATCGCCACTAAATTTTCTGCGGGCACCTTCAACAGCGCCAAGTCCACCTGCGGGTCCCGGCCCATAAGTTCCGCGGTCAAAGTACGCCCATCGGATAGCCCAACACTGATTTCGTCGGCTCCGTCGATGACATGGTTATTGGTGACGATATAACCCTGATCAGCGTCCACCACCACACCGGAGCCGGCACTCTGAGTGCGACGATAGCGCCGCCGACTCTCGGGAATATTGAAAAAACGCCGAAAAAACGGGTCCGCGAGCAAACGGTTGTGCTCGACAATCGTGGAACGTGTCGCAATGTTCACAACCGCCGGATTAGCCCGCTCCAGCATATCGGCAAGACTTGGCAGAGCCACGTTGGATTGATCATTAAGACCGGGCAGTGCCGCGGGCAGAGCTGCCTGCACGCTCGCCCCGGCGAGGGCTAAAATTAAACCGAAACTAAGTCGATACAACATTCCACAGGGCTCTTATTAAGCCACTCCATTATAACTTGTGTGTTTACTCTACCGCGCCCCGGGTGCTTTTGCGTCACGACTTGCAAACCAAACCACCACAAAAGCAACTAACGACGTCGTTAACGCGACGAGATAAGCGAACGTATAGGAATTAAGGGCGTCAAAAATCCACCCGAAACAAAATGGGCCTACAGCGACACCCAGCACCGAGATCGCATTGGCACGAGCAAAAACTTGAGGATAAATATCGACCGCAAATCTCTCGGCGAGCCAGAGCGGTAGGGTCATTAAGAGATTGCCCACACTCAAACCAAATACTGCAGCTGCGATAACGCCCATTAAACCGTTGGGCGCAAACGCAATCAGCAATAATCCAACGCTTTGCAGCAACACGTTACCCAGCGCAAACCAACGAATCGACACGCGACTGACTAGCCAGCCGCCAAAAAAGCGACCGCCTATGCTGGCAATAGACAGCGCCTGCACCGCCATCGCCGCCATGGTAAAGCCACCGAGCAGTTCAACACGACTGTACAGGTGTGCGATCCCGCCGACCTGAGACGCCATAATCAGCACATACGCCAGCGTCAAAAACACGTAAAAGCGGCTGCGCAATGCCGCCGCGAGGTCAGTGGCAATTCTCTCCGATTGCTGCTGCAACGCGTCTGCCGAATCAACCGCGCCGCTGGCTTCGTTTGGAAAACGCAAAAACAGCGCAATCGGCACCACTGTGACGATCAGGAACGCACCCAGCCCATACATCGTTAAATCGAATCCTAGGGCGTTAAATGAATAGGCAGAGATCGGCGTGATCAGAAAACCGCCTAGCGAAAGACCGGTAGAGGCTATGGCAAGCGCCATGGAGCGCTCTGGGCCGGGGAACCAGCGCGTCAGCAGTGTGGTGGATATTACGATAGAGATACCGGCATTACCGATACCAAACAGTGAAAACAGCGCATAAACCTGCCACAAGCTGTCGGCAAAGCCGACCAAACCCACCGAGATCCCTGAGACCAGTGCGCCGACAATAACCACTTTGCGCACAGACCAAATCCGCAACAACTCAGCAACGTACAGCCCCGCGATGCCACCGATCACAAAAAACAGACTCACCGCAAAGGACACCGCCGCCAGCGATACCGCCAAATCCGTCGACAGTCGGTTGATGTACACCGACATATTGTAAAACCCGAGGCCGGAGCTGACGGTCTGCATGAGCAAGGTCAACGCGACAATTACCCATCCGTAACGGTTAGGCGCCGACAGGCCAGACGAGATCTGTGAATCAGAGGGTGACGACATAGAATTCTTCAATCTAGATAAACAGCAGGCTGCAGTAGTGCCGCTGAGGCGCTGCAGCAGCTGGCTCAGAACGCCTTGCACTGCGCCCGTGAACCACTATAGAACCGACCCAATAAAAGGTCTATCGTCCTGCTCAACCAAGAACTATTTAGGGGGAAACGTGGAGCTAGAAGGCAAAATTGTCGTCGTCACCGGCGGCGCGAGCGGCATCGGCAGAGAGATGTGTCGTCGCTTCGCGCGTGAAGGCGCGAAGAAAATCATCGTAGCAGACTTGGACGCAGCGGGCGCAGAAGCCGTCGCTGCGGAGGTCGAAGGCGTTGCCATGGCTGTGGATGTACGCGATGAAACACAAATTGTGAACCTTATCGAAACCACCGAGAACGGCGTCGGCCCGATCGATTTATTTTGTTCCAACGCCGGCATCGGCATCGGCAAAGACATCGATACCCCCGACGATGTCTGGCAAACCATTTGGGAGGTCAACACCATGGCGCATGTCTGGGCAGCACGCGCGCTGGTACCGCGCATGGTCGCGCGCGGCGGCGGCTATCTGCTAAATACGTCATCCGCGGCCGGACTGTTAAGCCAGATTGGTTCGGTGACCTACGCCGTGACCAAACACGCCGCGGTAGCCTTGGCCGAATGGCTGTCGATTACCTATGGCGACCGCGGCATCAAAGTCTCTGTGCTGTGCCCGCAAGCAGTACGTACCGCGATGACCGCTGGGGGCGCCGGTGTAGCTGCAGTAGATGGCATGATCGAACCGGAAGCGGCGGTAGAGGCGGTGGTCGAGACGCTGCGCGACGAGCGATTTTTGGTGTTACCTCACCCGGAGGTGGCCGAATACATCAAGCGTAAAACGTCCGACTACGACCGATGGCTCACCGGCATGCGGCGCTTGCAGACTCAGTATACGAGCGCCGACGGTTAATTAAGCGGCGTCTGCTAAATAGCCGTTTAAACGCAGTGCTTCGAGCAGCCCCACCAGAATCAGATCAGAGATCACATGGTCGAATAAATCTTCTCGATCAAAAAGATGGGCAAACCCGCCGGTGGCAATTACCACCGGCGGTTGTTCGGGAAAGACTTCCGCACTGATGCGAGCCGTGAGTTCGCGCACCATACCGACATTGCTCCAATACAGGCCTCGCTGGATGCTTTCGATAGTTGTCTTACCCATAGCCTGCTTCGCCGGCTTGATTTCCACCGACGGCAACTTGGCGGTTTTTGATTCCAGCGCTTCCATGGCCAAGCGAATGCCGGGCATGATGTTGCCGCCCAAAAATACCCGGTCTTTCGACACCGCACAGACCGTGGTAGCCGTGCCAAAGTCGACCACAATTAGATTTTGGTCTGGGAACAATTTGACCGCACCCATGGCGTCGGCAATGCGGTCGCTGCCCACTTCTTTCGGGTCCTTGTAGGCAATTTGCAAACCCGTTTTTAGTCCCGGCCTTAGCACCATCGGGTCTATTTCGAAATATTTCTGACAACAGGCCCATAAGGTGTAGTTCAACTCGGGCACCACCGACGAGATACCAATGGTTGTAATCGCTTCCGGTGCGATCCCGTTTTCGCGCAACGCGCCACGCAAGAACACACCGATTTCGTCAGAGGAACTGCGCGACGTCGACGCGTAGCGGAATTGCACGTTCAACTCGCCCCGATCGAAAACCCCGCAAAAGATCTGACTGTTGCCAACGTCTAGCACAAGAATCATGGTTCCCTCCAAAGTTACCAGCACGCCCCTCGCACTGGTCAAGCCAAAGACCAGTCACGTGGATATGGCCGTTACGCCCCGAATCCGGTGCCCGCCGCGCCGTTGGGCTGCGGACAGTTATCAATCAACCGCACCTCACCCTCACCACTGGGCAACACAATCGCGCCGAAACGCCGTCCTGCGCGAGTTTCTACGTAGTCTACCCTTACCCCTAGCGCTTGCAGTTGTGCGCGCGCAACGTCATCTGTAGCGGCATCACGCAAAATACTGTTGAACTGCCCCGCCTTGGCCCGCGCACAGCCGTCGAGCCGTCGGTTGCGCGACGACATCGCTAAGCCGTCCGCTTCGCGCACCGTGTCGCAGCCGATAATCTGCACCGGCAGAAAAAACGCCGCGCTCATGTCCTTGATCAACTGATACTGCTGAAAATCTTTGAGCCCAAAATACGCTTTGGCCGGACGCACTAAGTTCAGCAACTTCATCACCACGGTCAGCACACCAGTAAAATGGCCCGGCCGATCGGCCCCGCACAGACCCTGACTTAAGCGAGTCTCGACCACACGAAAGCTAAAATCGTCAGGGTAGATCTGGGCATAGGACGGCAGCAGTACGGCGTCCACCCCGGCGTCTTCCGCCAACTGCAAATCGGCGTCTAAGGTAGACGGATACGCGGCTAGGTCTTTGGCGTCATTAAACTGAGTGGCGTTTAGGTAAATGCTCAGCACGGTTTTCGCATTCTCTGCCACGCTGCGCTGCAGCAGCGACCCGTGCCCCGCATGCAGCGCGCCCATGGTCGGAACAAACCCCGGGCCGGAGTCACCGAGTCCCGCGCGCCAATCGCGCCATGCATCCAGATCGGTAAAGACCTTCACTGATAGGCTTCCTGGCAGGTCGGAAACGCCCCGGCAGCGACGTCGCTATGAAAGTGATTCACCGCATCGGTGAGCGACCGATGCCCCGCCATATAATGCCGCAAAAACTTTGGCTTAAAGTCAGCCTGCATGCCCAGCAAATCTTGCAATACCAGCACTTGGCCGTCGGTAAATGGCCCAGCGCCAATACCAATGGTGGGTATCGACAGTGTCTGGGAGATTTTTCGCCCGAGCATTTGCGGTACACATTCGAGCACCAGCGCAAAGCAACCGGCCTGCTCCAGCGCCTTGGCATCCGCCAGAATCTTTTCTGCCGCCGCTTCAGCACGTCCCTGCACCTTGTGGCCACCAAACGCCTCGACCGATTGGGGGGTGAGCCCAAGATGGCCCATAACCGGTACCCCGGATTCAACAATGCGCGCCATAAGCTCAAGCTGACCGGCAGCACCCTCGATTTTGACCGCGTTGCTGCCAGCGCGCATCAGCTGTGCGACGCCTTCTAAGGCCACATCTTGGCTGAAGCGCGCCTGCATAAACGGCATATCGCCAACAATAAACTTGTTCGGCGCGCCACGACGCACCGCGGCAATATGGGTGGCCATCATGTCCACAGTGGCATGCACCGTACTCGGAAACCCGTGCATGACCATAGCGAGACTGTCGCCCACCAAAATGCTATCGACATCGGTTTGGTCGAGAATTTGTGCCGACCAATAGTCGTAACACGTCACCATAGAGACTTTTTCGCCGCAGACTTTGCGGCGTGCGAAATCGTTAATGTTCACAGTGTTGGTGCTCCACGCAACAGGAGCACCGTATTCAACCGCTTGAACAGGCTAAGCATCAACATACCGGCGCTTCCTGGTACCTGTCTAAAAGATCAGGTCCTCACGTTGTATGAATCAGATCAAAAGATCCCCCTAGTCTCCGCCCACCGGCCACGACACCGGCTAGGGTCAGAGCTTGAGCGAAAATTACAATAAGCGGGTTTTCGTGTCGAGAGCTGTTAACCCGGTTGATAACCGTTCATGGTCACCACCGCCTTGCCGATCACCTCGCGGTTTTCGAGCAACCGCATGGCGTCTACAGCCTGTTCCAATGGCAGCGCATGGCTAATGTACGGGTCGATCTCGCCCGCTGCGGCCATAGCGTGTAAACGGTCACGATTTTCCTGACCCTTTGCGGGGTCCAGCCGGCCGTATTCGCCGGCGCGCACACCGATCACCGACAACTGCTTAATCAAAATCAGATTCACTGCCGCCTGGGGCCAGCGGCCACTGGTGAACCCTATGGTCAATAGCCGCGCGCCGACGTTGACACAGCGCATGCTCTCGTCAAACACATCGCCGCCGACCGGATCGTAGACCACATCGGCGCCGCGGCCATCGGTCAGCGCTTTCACCTGATCACGAAA
>DEBN01000103.1:20891-24136 GCA_002348825.1 Gammaproteobacteria bacterium UBA2955 | reverse complement strand
CGCCGCCTTCTTTGCGTACCCTTTGATGGTATCGGATTTACGCCAGCGGCCTTGGCTGTAGCCAGTGTGTCCGTTGTAATAAGCCAAATACAAACGGTAAGCATCGTTCTTACGCAATTTCAGACGCTTGTTACTGCGGTCGTTATACCAACCGATAAAATCAACTGCGTCGGCAAAGTCATCTCTTTGCACAAACCGGCGGCCGGTATCTTTTTTATAGTCTTTCCAAGCTTCATCAGTCGCCTGCGCGTAGCCGTAGGCACTTGACGCTCTGCGCCATGGCACAATGCCGAGAACCTTTTCTCGTGGCGGTTTAGCGTTTGCGACGAAAGAGGATTCTCTATGAATGAACGCTAAACCAATGTGCACTGGCATACCCCACCGTTTCGCCGCTTTTAATGAAGCCGTGTGCCAATTTTTATTTTGCGCCAGGATTGTACAGATATTGTTTGGGTCTCGAGGCGGCGCGCTCGCACAACCGGCCAAAGCGAGCAGAACCATCAACGCCAATCGCGCTCTAATCACTGGGAATATCAACGCCTGTCTCCTGCAAGAATGCTAAAAACTGCTGTTCATCCAACACTCGAATATCCAACGCAGCGGCCTTGGCCAATTTACTGCCGGCTCCGGGTCCCGCAACGACAACACTGGTTTTAGACGACACCGATCCCGCCACCTTGGCCCCTAACGACTGCAGGGCACTTTTTGCTTGATTGCGCGGCATTACTTCCAGTGCGCCAGTCAACACCCAGGTCTGGTCCTTCAGCGGCTGTGCTACGACGTCGCTCTGCATGGGTTCCCAACTGATGCCATGCGCCAACAGCGCATCGATAACACGCAGGTTTTCAGAGTCGCGAAAATAGTCGTATACGGACTTAGCCACCACCGGACCAACGTCAGCAACCACTTCGAGCTGTTCGAGATCGGCGCTCCGCAAGTAAACGAGATCGTGAAAATGCACAGCCAGAGCTCGTGCCGTGGCTTCACCGACCTCACGAATACCCAGCGCGTAAATAAAACGCGGCAACGTTGTCAACTTGCTTGCGTTTATCGCCCTGAGCAAATTATCCGCTGATTTTTGCGCCATACGTTCCAAGCGACTGAGGACCTCGACGTTTAACGCGAAAAGATCTGCGGCGTCAGTAACTAGGCCCGTATCTACCAGCTGCTCAATAATCTTGTCCCCGAGTCCGTCGATATCGAGCGCCAAACGCGACGCAAAATGCCGGATGCTTTCTTTGCGTTGCGCAGGGCAAAGATGTGAAGAGGCACTGCAGCGGATCACAATCTCGCCCTCCGGACGCCGCACCACACCGCCACAGGACGGACAGTTCTGCGGAATAACCACCTCGCTGGCGTCGGCAGGCCGCTTGCTCAAAACCACGCCGCGTACTTGCGGAATCACATCGCCCGCGCGGCGAATCATCACCTGATCACCCACGCGTAAACCCAACCGTTGTATCTCATCCATATTGTGCAGCGTTGCATTGGTCACTGTCACACCACCCACAAATACCGGCTGCAGTCGCGCAACTGGTGTGATGGCGCCGGTTCTGCCAACCTGAAAATCAACGCCAGTTAGCTGAGTTATTGCCTCTTCGGCCGGGTACTTAAACGCCATCGCCCAACGCGGCTTACGTGTGACGTTACCGAGTTGCTGCTGAAGGTCGAGCTGATTAACCTTAACGACTATGCCATCAATATCGTAACCAAGGCTGTCGCGCGCATCTCGCAGCCGCTGAATGTAATCCACACAGCTGTCCAGATCGGCGACCTCCTCGGTCATCGGATTCGTTCGAAAGCCCCATAGCGCCAATTGGCGCAGCACCTGAGCATGCGTCCCTGGCTGCCAATCGCCCTCAAACCAACCAACGCTATAGCAAAACATGGTTAGCGGTCTGCGGGCGGTGACTTTTGAATCGAGTTGGCGCAAGCTGCCTGCGGCGCCGTTACGCGGATTCAATAACGGCTTTTGCTGCCGCTGTTCAGCCGCTTTGTTAAACGCGTGAAAATCTTCATGCGCCATATAGATCTCACCCCTTACTTCAAAAGCTGGGGGAATATCCTCACCCATTAGCTTCAGCGGCACCGCAGCTATTGTTTTTACGTTCGCGAGAATGTTCTCGCCCGTGGAGCCATCACCACGTGTTGCCGCCGCCACCAACAGCCCACGACGATAAGTCAACGCCACCGCAATTCCGTCGATCTTGGGTTCGCAAGTGAAACTCAATCCGCTGGCATCTACCAAGCGGTTGCGGCAACGTTGCACCCAATCACGAAGTTCATCGGTATCCGTGCTCTTGTCTAATGACAACATCGGTTGCCGATGCTGAATCTTTTCGAACTGGGCAGCGGGCGGCGCACCGACCCGCTGACTCGGCGAATCCGCGGTAACAAAATGCGGATAGGCCGCTTCTAGGCTAAGTAACTGATCAAATAACGCATCGTACTCGGCGTCGGCAATCTCCGGTGCGTCTAACACATGATAACAATGGTTATGGTAGTGAAGGCGCGCGCGCAAGCTCGAAAGCTGCTCCTCAACATCCACCTGCTGGGAACTCACGCGTCCGATTCGTAGGCTTGCTGAGTGAGGTAACGGCGCGCAAAATCGCGAACTCGCTGCCGCAAGTGTTCCGCGGTCTGCCCAGTAAGGGCGCTCATGTTTTCGTCTTTAAGATCGCCATCCAAGGCGCTCGCTATGCTCTGAGCAGCCCCAAGCATACGCTCCAACGCGTCGATCCCATCAACTTCTGCCGGCAACTGCAGAAAAAACGTAAGCCCTGGAGACTGCAACGCCGGCAAATCTGCCAGATCGAATGTTCCAGGCTCAACAGCGTTGGCGACACTGTACAGTTGGCTACCGCTCGCCTCATCCAGACAGTGGAATATATTCATTTCGCCAAAACGCAGCCCTTCGTTGCGCAGTGCCGCAACAAGGTCCGCACCTGCAAACGCTTCGCCAGCAGCGGCCAGCACATGCAACACAATCAATTCGCTAAGCTCCGGATTATCTTCGCCAAGACTCTCGATCTGACTCGGCTCGGCACGCTGGTTTTTCTCGACAACTGTATTTCGAGTTTCGGTGCGCAGCGCCTTGGTCTTCTGCTGTCGCACAAAAGCTCTGCTATGCCGCTCGTCACGGCGCGACTTAAGCGGATCGATCTCAAGCGCCAGGCTGTCTTGCCGGGGCTTGGGAGCGTCGACCACGCTCACGATACGAGCGCCGCCATTGGGTAACTCGCCGC
>DEBN01000103.1:9604-20619 GCA_002348825.1 Gammaproteobacteria bacterium UBA2955 | reverse complement strand
CTGTCTTGCCGAGGCTCGAGCGCGTCGACCACGCTTACGATACGAGCGCCGCCGTTGGGTAACTCGCCGCGTACTACCGGCTCTTCTGCCACGGCTTCTTGGTCTCCATCGCGGAAATTTTTAGGTGAAATATCCATTCTCAGCTGGTTGCGCCGCGCGCGTTGCGCAACCCAAATCCCGTGCCCAATCACCGCAACCAAAAGCAGCCCACCGCCAAATAAAATGATTTCTTTTATGTCCAACCTATGATCCCCCTTTGCCGGCCATCTTCAGCAAAGTTACGCATCGAGTTACGTCTATACCTCAACAGT
Source organism: Gammaproteobacteria bacterium UBA2955 (assembly GCA_002348825.1). Classification (GTDB taxonomy): domain Bacteria; phylum Pseudomonadota; class Gammaproteobacteria; order Pseudomonadales; family Azotimanducaceae; genus UBA4421. The sequence goes on along the minus strand of DEBN01000103.1, from coordinate 20,308 downwards.
TAGCCATCATACGATCGCCTCTCCGCACCGCCTAATTTCAACCCGGGCCCGTCACAAAATCGCTAGAGCTGCGGCGGCTTCCACATCGACGGACACTAATCTTGACACCCCGGCTTCCTGCATGGTCACGCCCATCAGGTAATCCGCCATTTCCATGGTTATCTTATTGTGCGTGATCACCAAGAACTGCACATTTTCCGACATCTCCTTGATCAAGCCCGCAAAACGAGTGACATTTATATCGTCCAACGGGGCATCCACCTCGTCTAATAAACAAACTGGGCTCGGGTTAAGATGGAAAATTGAAAAGATCAGCGCAACCGCTGTCATTGCTTTTTCCCCGCCCGACAACAAATGCACGCTGGAGTTACGTTTTCCTGGCGGTTGCGCCATCAACGACACGCCCGTGTCGAGCATGTCATCCCCGGTAAGCTCTAGATACGCATGACCGCCACCGAACACTTTGGGAAAAAGTTCAGAAAGCTTAACGTTGACCGCTTCGAAGGTGTCTTTAAAGCGGCTGCGGGTTTCCCGATCTATTTTCGCGATGGCGTCTAACAAGGTTTGCATAGCAAGCTCTAAATCTTCGGCCTGAGAATCCAAGTACTGTTTGCGCTCCGACTCCTGATCGTATTCTTCGATCGCCGCCAGATTAATCGCGCCCAAGCGCTGGATACGACGACTCATCCGCTCCAACTCATCGGCCCAACTCTGCTCGGTGGCTTCGTCAGGCATAGCCGCTTGCACCTCTGCCAAGTCATGGCCCGTACTCTGAAACTGTTCAAGCACATTGGCCTCTTGCACCGCAATTCCCTGTCGCTCCACCCGTGCTTGTTCCAAGCCACTACGCACCTGTTCAACCTGAGCTTCGATCTGTTCACGCCCAGCCTGCTGGTTGTGAATATCTTCTTCGATACCAGCGAGCGTGCCACGGATAACTTTTAACTGTGCCTCAACATCCACCCGCGCCGCTAACTTTTCGGTTAACTGCTGCTGCAACTGCGGCTGTGGCTGTTGCGCCTGCGCAATACTCTGGCGCACATGTTCGAGCTGCTGCTGTAAGTCTTGTTGCTGGTTTAATAGACGCTCACGCGCAGTAAGACTTACTTTAAGTTGAGACTGCACCGCCTGATAACGCACATTGAGCTGGTGAAATTGGTCGCGAGTGTCGGCTGCAGCCGCACGACTTTGCTGCACCTGTGCATGTGCCTGTTCGCGCTCGGCGGCCAATGCCTGGCGCTGACCATCGTGTTCTTGCGCAATCGCTTGAACCTCTTGCAACCGCTGCTGAGTCGCTCCCAAACGCCCCTGCTCTTCACTTATTTGCTCACTCAGTTGTTCTGTATCTCGCTGCAGCTGTGCCTTGCGTGCCTCGGCCTCTTCGAGCTTGACTTGGCGGACGCCGTGGTCGGTACGGCGCTCACTAAGGTTTTGGGTAAGGCTATTAGACTCCAGCTGCAACGCTTCACGCTGCGCCTCAAGTTGTTCGATCTGCGTACGTTGCTCCTGTAGACGCTGCAGCAATAACGCCAGATCTTGCTCAGCGTCTTCGACCTGAAGCAGCAGTTGCTCGATGGCTTGCGCGCGCTCGATGATGCCCTGACTTTGGTCACCTTCATGCAGTACTCGCATCCAGTCACTGCCTACCCACAAACCCTCTCGAGTAATAATGCTCTGACCCGAACTCAAGGCACTGCGGTTGGCCAAGGCCACCTCTATGGACTGCGCTGCATATACACCAAACAGCAAAGATCCAGCCGCAACCGCTTCAGAGCGAACCAATGAAGCGGCCGTCGGCAAATCAAATTGGGCGTTTCTGGGCGACTTCTGATCGAGGTTGTCTCGATATTCGACTAATGCCACATCACCTTCGGCTAAATTCACCAGCGCATCCGCATGGTCCTCTAGGCTATCGACCTGTATCGCTCGCAAAAAGCGCCCCAGCACCGCCTCGATAGCACGCTCCCATCCCGGCACCACTGCCAAATGCTCGCCAACCCGGCGAGCTTGCCCCAGACCTTGAGCTTCTATCCAAGACTCTGCCTCCAGAACGTCTTGGCCAAGCGCTGCATCTTGGGCTGCCTGAAGCCCTGCCAATTGATGGCGCAATTCCTGGACCTGCCCACGCGCTGTTTCTAGAGCCCGCTCACGCGCGACAACCTGCTCGCGGGCAAGCGACAGTTTGTCTAAGCATTCCTCAATACGCTGAGTCAGTGAACGGTCTGCACTCTCCAGATCGGTAATCTGCAGCGCCAGCTGTTCGACGAGTTGACCGCCTTCCTGAGGCTGCTCACCCACTTGCTGAACTGCATCCTCATTACGTTGTCGCAGATTTCGCAGCCGCTGCAGTAACTGCTGCAGATATTCTAAACGCGAGACCTGAGCTTCGATTTCTCGCTGATTCTCCGCAGCAACCGCCAAGAACCGATCCCACCGCTGCTGCACCTCGTTGGCCTGAGCTTCTTTTGCAGTCAGAGTTTGCTGCGCTTGGGTATCGGCTGCCTGGGTCTTTTGCAAACCCGGATCGAGTTCCGCCAGCTGCTGCTGCATCTCGGCAATTTGTTGCTCGTCCATCGCCACCTGCTGCTGGGTTTCCGTCTGCCGTTGCTCTGCACCCCGCAAATCCTCTTGCAACTGCTGCGAACGTTGTTGGTTGAATTGTAGGGTTTCCTCAATCCGCGCGATTTCTGTTCCTAGCTGGTAGAACTGCTGTTGGATCGCATTTGCCTGCTCAGACTGATCGGCCGCCTGCTGACGTTGTTCCTCGATGGACGCATCTACGTGCCGCTGCTGCGCCAGTGTTTTTTCCAACGCCAGCTCAAGCTCAGTGATGGTTTGCTGGGTAGTTTGCAGCGTTTCGGCAAAACCGTTGTATCGCAGGGTAAGGAACTGCGCGCTCAGCAAAGACTCTTGCGTCTTCAGCTCTCGATAGCGCTCCGCCGCTTGCGCTTGGCGTTGCAAGCGATCCAGTTGGCGACCCAGTTCTTCACGTATATCGTTTATGCGCTCTAAATTTTCTCGCGTGTGCTTGATGCGATTTTCGGTCTCCCGGCGACGCTCTTTGTATTTGGAGATCCCCGCCGCCTCCTCCAGATAAACCCTGAGCTCTTCGGGTTTGGCTTCGACCAACTGAGAGATCATGCCCTGTTCAATGATCGAATAACTGCGCGGACCAAATCCGGTACCAAGAAAGATGTCTTGGATATCTCGACGCCGGCAACGATTACCGTTCAGCAGATAATTAGACTGACCGTCGCGACTGACCTCGCGACGTATCGCAATATCCGCATAAGACGAGAATTCGCCGCCGATCCGACCATCGGAGTTATCGAAGATGAGTTCTATACTCGCAGCTGAGTTTGGCTTGCGCGTTGTCGAGCCATTAAAGATAACGTCGGTGAGGTTTTCACCACGCAATTGCTTTGCCGAACTCTCCCCCATAACCCAGCGTACGGCGTCGATGATATTTGATTTACCGCAACCATTGGGGCCAACAACCGCACAGCGGTTTCCAGGCAAGCTCACGGTGGTTGCATCTACGAACGACTTAAAACCAGCCAATTTGATCTGCTTCAGTCTCATAGATTCCTTAACTCAACGCGGGTCATTAAAGAGATTGAGAGAACGCGGAAGCTAAACAACTTCTCCAAACCCGCCTCATGCTCCACCAATAAGTTTAATCCATCCGCAATTATTAGGTAACCGTTTTGTCATTAAAGCCAGTCCGTAGCTCGAGCTTTCAACCTGGTGCTAGGGCCGCTTGCAGCTTCTTGCCGCTTTCATAGTCCTGCAAATCTAGCGGTTCTGAACGCCATACCCAATCTCCCGATTGCGCTTGCACTGAGCCGCTCCGGCTCAATCGAACCACCACTTCAAACGTTTCTGCGCTCGAAAGCAAACGTTGCTCACTCATGCCCACCAAATCATCTAACAGCACCGTGAAGGGCAGCATAGCGGCTGGCCGACGCACCGCCGCATAGGGCATGCCACCACCCGGTGGGCGCGCAACCACAAACACGGTGGCTTCCGGAGCTGGTGGTTCCGACGCAGCAATTGCAACTTCGACATGCGGCGCCGAAGCATCCAGACGTCCGCGCAACACTCGCATCGCGCCGGCCAGGCCTATCTGGCGTTCCGCGCTAACTGCGGCGTTCAGCGCCCGGTTCATGAGCTTAACGGCGTCAGCCAACTCACCCCGCTGCATCATAGACACCGAGAGCAACTCGAGCACCGGACCATTATTCGGATCCAGTGCAAGTATATCGTTAGCAATGGATTCGCTGACGGCGTTCAGCTCACCATTCCCTGCAAGCAACCGCGCCTGTAGCCAGTAAAATTTCACACTGACATCGCTGCCGACCAATGCGTCCGTTTTTGCAAACGCTTGCGCAGCATCCTCGGGTAGGCCTAGTTTTAACTGCACATGCCCAAACAAATACCAGCTTTTAGCGTCCTCAGGCGCGTCTGCAAGTCGCGCTTGAAGACGCTCTTGCCATACCCGCAATTCTTCACTTTGCAGAGTCTCGTCCAAACTTAAAACAATTTCTGCGCCTTGGACGAGGGGTAATCCGGAATCGCTTTGGCTGTTATAGACCAGCGCACTGAGACCTAACACCAATGCACTGGTAATCCACACCCAGCCCTTTGCAATGGGGATATTGCGCGCTGTTTGGCGTGTCTTAGCCATATCATCCTCAGCCAGCAATACCGCCGCCAGTTCTTGCTGCAGGGATTCACGAGCTTGAGGATCGACAGCTTCTTGATCCAATTCTTGCAGCCGCTGTCGATACCACTGTCGATGGGCTTTGTCCGGACCGTGCTCACCAGCCTCACTCGCCCCTCTACGCAGCAACGGCAACAGCAGAAAAATCAAAGCCAGTAATGCGAGTCCAATGTAGCCGAGCGAACTAATCATCATCGGCCAGCAACCGATCTACGCGTTGCGTCTCTTGGGCACTTAAAGCGACCGGGCGCCGCCGGCCTCGATTCTGCAATGCAAAAAGCACCATCGCCCCAATCAGCAGCAGGCCAATAGGAATCAGCCAAATAAATGCGGTGCGACCAGAGAATGGCGGTTTATATAAGACGAAATCACCATACCGCTGCTGCAGAAAATCGCGTATTTGTTGGTCGCTTTGACCGTCTCGCACCAACCGATAAACGCTACGACGCAGGTCCTGCGCGATCGGCGCGTCACTGCCAGAGAGGTTGGTGTTTAAGCATTTCGGACAACGAAATTCATCGATCAACGCCTGGTAGCGACGCTGTTGCTGGGCAGATTCAAAGGTCAGTACGTCCACGGTCGACGCTGCGAGGACTGCACCGTTAAAACCGCTCGTACCGCTCAGCAACACCAACAACGCCATGCGGGCAATCATCGTGCGCTCATCATCTCGACATCCACTTGCACTCCCAGCTCGGCAAATCGCGGCTGCAGCTGGTCGCGCCAAATCCGTGGGTTTACATCGCCCACGCGTTTGTAAATCACTTGTCCCGCTGAATCGAGCAAGAACGTTTCTGGCGCCCCATAAACGCCCAACTCAACACCCAAAGCGCCATCGGCATCAACCACCACCAACTCGTATGGATTGCCATATTGAGCCAACCAATTGCGCGCCTCGGCGGAATCATCCTTGTAGTTGACACCAACCAAGCGGACATCTGTAGCCGCAGCAATTCGCAGCAACTCGTCGTGTTCGCTCTTGCAGGTCGGACACCATGTGGCCCACACATTTACCAGCGTCGGCCGCCCTAACAAATCGTCCTTGCTAACGCGGCGCTCAGGGTCGAGGAGTGAGACCGCGTCAAACTCTGGAAAGGGTTTATTCAACAACGCAGACGGCAGTTGATGGCGGTCGTTTAAGCTAAACCCGACATAGCCGACACCACAAATCAGCAAAAACAAGAGCAACGGCAAGAACAGCTGCGCCCTACTCATGAGGAGGCCACAGCCATACGAGCGGCCGGTCGCCGCGCCCGCAAAGTGCGATAACGTCTATCCAAAATAGCAAACATACCGCCCATCGCCATCAACACGGCACCCAACCAAACCCATCGCACTAGAGGTTTATAGTGCAAACGCACCGCCCAGGCACCCTGCGCCGTATCGAGCGATTCACCTAACGCGATGTACGTATCCCCCAACAAGCCTGCGTGGATTCCAGCTTCGGTCATTGGATTACCTCCAGCGAGGTACTGCCTTTTCTCCGAGCGCAATGAGAAGTCAGAACCGCCATCATTGACCAAAAATACGCCCTGTTGCGCTCGATAATTCGGCCCATCCACCGGCTTGACGCCCAAAAAAGTAACCCGCATACCCGCCAGCTCTGCCGTGTCCTGGGGCATCATGCGGACATCGCGTTCAACGGATTGTGTTGAGGTTACGGCGATACCCACAATTGCCACCGCAAATCCGAGATGAGCCATGCTCATCCCGATATAAGCTCGCGATAACGCCTTTCGTTTGCGCAACAGATCTAGACCATGGGTAATCACAACCCACGCCGCCAGTCCGACAGCACTCGCGACGATTAGAGAGGCGGGATCAAGTACGAACCACACCAATACCGCAACCAATAGCCCCCACAACGCCGCGAGTAATATCGGCCGTAATCGCGAGACATCAGTGCGTTTCCAGTTGATCCCTGGCAACAACGCAAGGACCGCAGCCAACGCACAGCCCAAAGGTACATAAAAGGCGTTGAAAAATGGCGGCCCTACAGAAATTTTTGCATCGGTGACCGCTTCGTAGGCAATGGGCGCTAGCGTGCCCCACAACACCACCGCGAGCGAGACCACGAGTATCACGTTGTTGATGAGCATAAAAAATTCGCGACTGAAGAACCCGTAGGCCACATGAACATACCCTCGACCGGCGCGAAAGGCGTATAACGTTAACGAACCACCAACCACCAACAACAGAAAAATTAAGATGAACAGACCCCGCTCTGGGTCTACCGCAAAGGAGTGCACCGAGGTTAAAACCCCAGAACGAACTATAAACGCACCCAGTAACGACAGAGAAAACGCAGCAATGGCCAGCAGCAGCGTCCAACTCTTGAAAGCGCCACGCTTATCGGTAACCGCCAGCGAATGCAGCAGCGCGGTAGCGGCGAGCCAAGGCATGAAAGAGGCGTTCTCAACCGGATCCCAGAACCACCAACCACCCCAACCAAGCTCGTAGTATGCCCACCAGCTGCCCAAAGTGATGCCCAAGGTGAGAAACGCCCAAGCCATATTGGTCCAAGTTTTACACCAACGTGCCCAAGCCGCGTCCACCCGCCCTTCAATTAGCGCAGCAACAGCAAAAGCAAAAGGCACTGCCAACCCGACATATCCGCAATAGAGCAATGGCGGATGCACGATTAAGCCAAAGTCTTGAAGCAATGGATTGAGGTCGGCTCCGTCCGCCGGCGTCATCGGTATCAAACGCACAAACGGATTACTGGTAAATACAGAAAAGCAGATGAACCCCAAGTTCATAAGCGCCATTACTGCCAATACCCGAGTCACGAGCGGCGCCGGATAGTTTGGGCTGCGCAGGGCCAATGCCAACATCCAACCGCTCATAATCAAAATCCACAACAGGAACGAGCCTTCATGCCCACCCCAAGTCGCGCTGATCTTGTAATACCAAGGGAGTAACGAGTTGGAATGATTCGCAACATAGGCAACGCTGAAGTCATCGACGGCAAACGCCCACACTAATGAAAAAAACGCCAGGCCACAGAACAAGCATTGGCCGACCGTAAGGGACAGTACCCACCGCTGCAGCATGGGATTAGCAGCACCTGCGAGGCCACCAACGCTGGCCACGAGGGCGAAGCATCCCGCCAAAATCAAGCTGTAAAGACCTAGCTCCGGAATCATTGGCGGCCGCCTAGCGGTGGCAGTGATTCGGCAGAGGCTGTAGCCGGAGCTGGAGCCTCTCCTGCCATATCCATCAATTCCGGGGGCATATACTTCTCGTCGTGCTTCGCCAGTACTTCCACGGCCTCAAACACACCCGCTTGATTCAGAATCCCTTGCACCAGCACACCCTGCCCTTCGCGAAAGAGATCCGGCAGAATACCTGTATAGGTGACGACAAAGTCAGCTCCTTGACGGTCTGTAAGCGTAAATGTAACGGCCAAACTGTCACTAGCACGCTGCACGCTGCCTTCCAACACCATGCCTCCAGCGCGCACTGTTTGATTTAGCGGCACATTACCCTGCACAACATCCACTGGCGGATAGAACATGTTCATATTTTGCTCTAACGCCACGAACACTGACGCCACCGTTAAACCAGAAGCGATCAATACAAAAGACGTCATAAACAGTCGTTGCTTGCGCTTCGGATTCATGGCTCTTGCGGTTTCTCCGGGTTTTCAGCCTGCTGCTGGCGCATTGCCGCGGCCTGATCGCGCCATCGCAGCGCATTTTCCTGTCTCCGTGTAGCTGACCGAGTCGCGGCAAAATTTGCCAACACAACCACTACAGCGGTGCCATATGCCAGCCACACAAAGGGCCCATGACCGTCCATGGCTATAAGTTCGCTGAGTGATGAGAAATACATAGTAGCAGCGCTTAGCTCTGGTTAGTTTTAGACGGCAATGCGCGGCTGCCCGCGTAGCGCTCGCGAACCCAACGCGTATTGGATTCGCGTCGCAATATTTCCAAGCGCATCCGCGACAGCACATTGTGGCCCGCAAAACAGTATAGACCTAACGTCATAACCAGTAGCGGCAGCCACATTTCCGCGGGCATCGTTGGCTTTTCGGTAAGCGAAAATGACGCCGGTTGATGCAAGGTATTCCACCATTCCACCGAATATTTGATCACCGGAATGTTCACGGTACCAACCAGACTCACCAGCGCCGCCGCCCTGGCGCGCACATCCGCATCGGCAATCGCTTCACGTAGAGCGTAGATGCCGAGATATAGAAACAACATAACGAGCGTGGAGACGGTACGGCCGTCCCATTCCCACCAGCTACCCCATGTTGGACGGCCCCATACACTGCCTGAAAACAACGCCAGCGCCGTAAGCGTAATGCCTAATGGCAGCGTCGCGGCAATGGCTACATCAGCAAGCTTCATGCGCCACACCAAACCGATAAATCCCGCGACGCCCATCCCCAGATACAGAGACTGCGACACCATCGCTGCAGGCACATGCACATACATAATTCGAAAGCTATTGCCCTGCTGATAGTCCGCAGGGGCGAACGCGATCCCCCAGATGCATCCGGATACAAGTAACAACAACGCCATAACACCAAAGAACCGCACCCAATCGTCAGTGATTTGATAAAACCAACGCGGCGATCCCAGCTTGTGCCAGAGTTGTTTCAACGATGCAGCGATCGATCCGCTCAATGAACCGCTCCGCGCCTATGCATGGCTTGTTTATGGTTATTTTTCATTGCATTTCAACACTGATTTTTAACGCCGCCCATGTCGCCCAAGGCGCTAACAACAGCGAGCATGAGCTGATCAAGCCAAGCCAGGTCAACGGGGCAACGAAGTTCAGGCCATTCGCGGCGGCGCTCATGCAAGCGCTGCCGAAAATTAGTACCGGTAAGAACAGGGGCAGAATCAGTAACGCCAATATCGTCCCGCCACGGCTAAATCCAACGGTCAAGGCGGCGCCAATACTGCCGAGCAGACTCAACGCCGGCGTACCAATCAAAATCACGAGCATGATCGGTACATACGCCTGCGTTTCGAGGCCGAGCAGCAGACCAAACAGCGGTGCGAAAAGCGTGATCAACAGCCCTGAACCGAGCCAGTGCACAAAGATGCGCAACAGTACCGCGACAAACGGCATATGGGCGCTAATCAGCATTTGCTCCAGCGCACCGCTGTCAAAGTCACGGCGGAACATCGCATCCAATGACAACAAATTCGTCAGCAATATGAGCACCCAAAATACACTGCTTAAATAACTGTTCTGATCACCCTGGGCAGTCGGGCCGGCTAACGCAAACAGCAAAAGGCTGAGCAATAAAAATCCCAGCGGGTTAATCACGCTACCGCGCGTGCGCAGCGTGGAGGTCAGTTCACGTTGCAGCAGCTGCTTCATGGCACTGTCTCGACACACGGTTTGAGGCTCACGGTCGTCTTAGCTTTCGTCTGCAACTGCAGATGTGTCGCGCAGACCACAGCACCGCCAGCGCCGCAGTGCTCTTGGATAAGCCGGTTCAATAATGCTTGGCTTTGCACATCCAGCGCATTAAACGGCTCATCCAACAGCCAGAGTCGGTGTGGGGCCAGCAGCCAGCGCGCGATCGCGACACGCCGTTGTTGCCCCGCTGACAACCGATAGCAGGCACTGTGGGCCTCGGCCAACAAATCTAGGCGCGCAAGCACCTCAAGGGCCTCGACCCGATCTAAGCGCTGATCCTGCAGTCCGGCAAACCACGCCAGATTTTCCATGGGCGACAGTAGCTCATCCAGTCCCAACCGATGACCCTGATAGACTGCAGCGGCGCTCATCAGCTTGCCCCGGTACTGACTATGTAAACCCGCCAAAGCCCGCAGCAGAGTGCTTTTTCCCGAGCCATTCGGACCCATGAGCTCCACGCACTCGCCGGCCACAACCGCCAAACTTACCGGTTCAAAAACGTCGCGTTGATCGCGCTGACACGTCAAATCATCAATCTGCACCAGAGCACTGTTCCCGCTGGTAGAAACGCTATGCAATTGCTGTGAGTGTGTTGG
>DEBN01000103.1:2677-9213 GCA_002348825.1 Gammaproteobacteria bacterium UBA2955 | reverse complement strand
CGACACCCGCACCTGCATCAACCGTCCAATAACCGTCTATAAGCAGCAACGCGAGACTGAATGGGCATGTCGGGTTCAGCCTAATCCAATGCTAGGCGGACACCGAGGTATACGTGTCTGGGCATCGCCGGAAAATAGCGATAGCTGCCAAAAGCAAAATCGGCTCGATCCGCATACTCCGCATCCAGCAGGTTCATAACCCGCAAGGACCATTCGACATCAGCTCTATGCTGCCACTGGAGGCGCCAATTCAATACGCTGTGCCCATCGTATTTTGCCGTATTGGCAGCGTTAAGGTAGTAGGGGCCGACCGCATGTAACTCCAATTCATGGCGCAAAGCGGGAGAAACCCGCATACCCCAGCTGGCCTGACCGAACCATCTGGGTGCCGAGTCCATGTCGTTGCCGCTGCTGATGGTTTCTCGTCCATCCGCCGCCCGGTCGAAGGCGTACTTGTGTCGAGCATAGGTCGCAGCCAGTGCAAAATTATGCGCACCGAGGGCACGATTGAAGGAGATTTCCAGCCCTCGCGATCGGGTTCGGCCGTCGCTCACGTTGTAGGCTTCGGAATCACGGAACAAATAATTTCGGGTATTTTCTACAAATGCAGCGATCGCAATACCCTCGTTGCGCACTCCGATCTCTAGCGCCGACAGACGTTCGCTGTTGAGATCCGCTATGGTCTGACCCCCTCGAAGCCGATATAGCTCGGTAATTTGTGGTGGACGGAAACCGCTACTCGCAGTGAGATAAATCGTCCCCATCTGAGCGTCTCGTTCGATACCAAAGCGGGCGCCTAGGTTAGTAAATTCATCTTCGCGACTGGCGGGCCGAGTATACAAACAACCACCAAAGCCGCAGGCCGTACCGTCGTCTTTTGTGTTACCGACGATATGGTTATTGGTGTAGTCGTAGCGTAGGCTCTCAGCACGCAAGCTGTGTACTAGACGGGTGTCGACTGACAAGCTGTAGTCGAGATTGTAAAACGCGGCAAACATAGTGCTGGTGACATCATAGTCGTAGTGCAATCCAGCTGGACGAGTTGTCACCAGAAACCTACTGCCCGTTGTGGGTTGGTCCTGGAATTCCCGCAGGCCGCCCGACATCATTTCGATCTGGCCGCCCATACTTAGGCGCGTTGTAGCCGTGCTCAGCCCTCGTTCCACGATCATCCCAATGCTCGACTGATCATTTTCCTCCAACGGCTGCCCCGGCAGGAAGTGCTGCAAAAACGCCATCTGCGAACGGCGGATATAGGGCTTTAGTGTCCAAGCATCGCGACTCCATTCGGAATTCAGGCGCAGCGACCAAGCGTCGCGGTAGGCTTCCGGATTTGGGTTAGTGGTGCGCAAGTCCGAATCTTCGTAGGCTTTTTCGCCGCGTACATAACCCCCGGTTTCCTGGTTTAACAGCGTAGCAGTAACATGACTACGTACCGCCCATCCAGACACCTCGGTCAGATGGCTAAGCGACAGCTTTTGTTGCCCGTAGCCACTGTCGTCGCGGTAGCCGCCAGAGTTGGCGCCCACAAACGTCGCCCCCAATCTATGGCTCCCCTGCTCCACGCCACCCTGCAGGCTGATGCGACCAAACTCGTAGGCTCCTGCCTCCAGCGCGATCACACTCCGATCGGGCACCGGGGTAATCACGTTGATCGCCCCATGCAGTGCATTGCCTCCAAGCACCGCACTGGCTGGCCCTCGCCAAACTTCTACAGCTGCAGCCTGTTCGGTATTCAGTTCAAACAGGTTGTTGATGTTACAAAATCCGTGGGGCCTGATGGGTATGCCATCCTGCAGGTAACTGAACTCACCGCAGGCACCGGAGCCGGTCAGTACCGCCGAGCGGATGGCGGTCAAGTGCTCTTGACCCGAACCACGGTTTACCCAAACCCCCGCGACCCGGTTTAAGGCCTCGCTAGCGTGAGTGGCGCCAACCTGCTGAATCTCCTTTGCCGTCAACACCGTACCGCTACCGCTGCCGCCTAGGCGCTGTTGAATGCTGCTGCCCGCGGTAACGACGACCTCTTCTATGACATTTTCCGCCGCGTGGGCACTCACAACCGACACCGCCACCAAGCCAGCGCCCAAAAAATTACGCAACATGTTCACCCCAAGAATTTTTCAAGCGGCAAAAGATACTGGCCACTCAAGGGGGATGCAATGTGCATAAGACATCTATCCGACGTGTCGAAGTTACAGGCCTAACGCACGGGTAAAATATCGAGGTGCTCGTTTTCCGGATAGAAATGAATCTCCGCGTCCCCGCTGGCCAACAATTGCAAAACCCGCTGACGCTTTTCTTCCAAGGTAAATTCTTGGGTTCCGTAATCCGTGCCCTCGCGCAAAATGAATGCGTCGACCACACCCAGCAGTGCCTCAGCAGACAACTGTTGTTGAGGAATTTTCATCGCGTCGCTGAGTGCTCAGCTGACCTCTGTCACATCAATACGGTTTGTATGCGCTTGCAAAGACCCAAAGTCATACAAACGCCGATCACCGAGGTGTGACAACGTTACGTTATTCACGCTGCGACCGATGTTGTCGACCCGACCGGGATGGGTAGCATCCCAACCGGCCAACATCTGCTTTATCACTTGACGCTGCAAGTTGTCCTGAGAACCGCACAAATTGCACGGGATAATCGGGTGCTGTTGAAACTCTGACCAACGACTAATAAGGCTTTCTCGGCAATAGTAGAGTGGTCGAATTAAAATGTTACGGCCATCGTCACTGCGCAGTTTGGCGGGCATAGCCTTGAGCTTCGCACCGTAAAACATGTTTAGCATTAGGGTTTCCACCACGTCATCTAAATGGTGGCCGAGCGCTATTTTAGTAGCGCCGATTTTCTGAGCGTGGCTGTAGAGTATACCGCGCCGCAACCGCGAGCATACCGGACACGTGGTCTTGCCCTCGGGGGTGAGCGCCTTTACCACGCTGTAAGTATCTTGCTCTATTATGTCAAACGGCACGTCCAGACCACGCAGATATTCGGGCAACACCTGCTCTGGAAAGCCCGGCTGCTTTTGATCCAAGTTAACCGCAACCACCTCAAAGTTAATCGGTGCGTGCTGCTTAAAACTCAGCATCATGTCCAACAGCGTATAAGAATCCTTCCCACCCGACAGGCACACCATCACTTTGTCGCCTTCGCTCAACATATTAAAGTCTGTGAGCGCCTCGCCAACCAAACGTCGGAGCTTTTTGTGGCACTTATTCCTTTCGTACTGACGCTTGCGCGGATCGCGTTTTTGCGCCGCTCCCGCGTGTATTCGAACCCCAGAATCGGCCACTAATTTAGCCCTCGAAGTACATTCATGGGCGGCGAATCTAACAAACTGCGGCTGCCCAACAAACCAACGCCGGTAATGATGAGCGCGCCGCAGAATGGGCCCAGCAACCATATCCGCGGGTGCAGGTTCGCCCCTAGATCAAAGACCTGAGTCTGCAGTGCCGCGACAGTGACCTCTGCACCAACCACCGCAACAATACCGGCAAAGGCTCCAAGAATTAAAAACTCACCCGTTAGCGATCCAGCAATCAACCGTCGCGTTCCACCGAGAGCTCGCACCAGTCCCAATTCGGACATGCGCGCATCGCGACTGGCTTGAATACTGGCGATCAGCACCAGACAACCACTAAAGAGCACTAGGAACAAGATCAATTCAACCGCCTGAGTCACCTGATCGACGATCTTCTGCACCTGTTCGATAACCGCGTCGATTTCGATCACCGTAATGGTTGGGTAGGCGCTGAGCAGAGTATTCAGAAACGCCTTGTTGTCCGGCTCCAAATAAAAGCTGGTCATATAGGTAGCTGGAAAGTCTTGCAATGCCGCCGGCGAGAAGATAATAAAAAAGTTAGGGCTCAAACTTTCCCACTGCAGTGTCCGCAGGCTGCTAACCACGGCACTGACCTGCTGACCGCCAATATCAAACGTCATTTTATCGCCAACGGCAATCGCCAGCTCTTGTGCATATTCCTGCTCAAGCGAGACTTGGGGCTGCGTATCACCCGTATCCCACCATTGGCCGTCGGTCAGCGCGTTATTCGACGGTAACGTCTGCATCCAGGTCAAGTTGCGCTCTGAGGACATGCGACGCTCGAGATAAGGGTTTTGCGCGCGCCAGGTTTTTGCGTCCAGATCGTTAATGGCGATGACGCGGCCGCGGATCGTTGGGTACAGGAACTCGCCCTGGGTCGCCGATTCGCCAATCAACACACCGACGCCTTCGACTTCATCCGCGCCAATATTCATAACAAAGTGATTGGCGGCGTTATCCGGTATCTGCGAGCGCCATTCTTCTATCAGCGCGGTACGAAGGAGCACCAACACCAACAACAACATAATGGCCAAACCAAAAATTAGAATTTGCGCGGTATTTTCTTGGCGACGTCGCTGCAGCCCAGACAGCGCGAGGCGCCAACCGCTCTTGGCCTGCATGCCGGCTACTCGTCCGCCGCGCAGCAACCAATGGGCCAAAAAGCCGAACAGCGTAATCACCGCAACCGCGCCCGCGAGAGCCCAGAACGTCAGCAGTAAATTGTTCGTGTACCACACCAGCAATATCAGGCTACCAGCGGCCGCCGCGCCATACGAGATCCAACGACTCAACGGCGGCACGCCTAGATCACGCCGGATAACCCGCATGGGCGCAACGTTTTTTAAATGCACAAACGCGGGCATTGCGAACGCTAATGCACAGATCAGGCCGGTGACCGCGCCCAGCACAAAGGGGCGTGAGCCTGGCGCGGGCAAGGACACGGGCAGAAATTGCGCCAGTACTTCAACGATTGCTAGGTGTAATAAACCGCCGGCGGCCAAACCTAGGAAAATCGCAACCGACCCCACAAGCAGCAACAGACTCATAAAACCACGCAAAATCTGCGTCGGGGTCGCACCTAACGTCTTCAACACACCCACATGATCGAAGTGTCGCTGAGCATAACGATGAGCACTCAGACCCACAGCAACGCCCGCCAACAACACGCCGAGTAATCCACCCAACAACAAAAAACTCTCGGCGCGGTCTAGCGCACTGCCAATGCTGGTACTGCTTTCGCGAATACTCGCCCACCGATAATTCGGTTGCAGCGGCAGCTCTTGTTTTAACGCGTCTAGGTCATCATTTGGGCCGGCAAGCAACATCCGGTAGGACAAACGGCTACCCGGCTGAACCACTTGCGTAGCGGGCACATCCTGAAGATTCATTAACAGGCGCGGCCCAAGATCAAACATGGAGCCTCCGCGGTCGGGCTCGGCTACCAGCACGCCGCCAATACGCAGCGAGGCAAGTCCTACCTCAACCTCCTCGCCAAGGCTCACACCCAGCGCCGGAAACAATCTTGAGTCGAGCCAGATATCCCCGGGCAATGGCACCTGATTTACCGGGTAGCCGTCGGCAAACGGTTGATCGGCCACGATCAATTCACCCCGCAATGGGTAACTGGCGTCAACGGCTTTGACACTCACAAGTTGGTTATTGTCACCGCCGTAGATCATCGACTGAAACACCAGCGTTTGCGAGGTTTCTAACCCCAGCGCTTCGGCGCGCAGAAAAAAATCATCAGGTATCGGCCGCGAGCTGGACACTTGTCGATCTGCGGCAAGGAAGTTCGACGACTCCTGCACCAGAGCCCCTTGCAAACGGTCAACGAACAAACTGATCGATGTTACCGTGCCCACAGCGACCAATAACGCGACCAACAACAGCCCCATTTCGCCAGAGCGCACATCGCGCCAGGCCATTCGCGAAACCAAAGCGAGGTTCACTACGCGACCTTGCCGCCAGCAATCGCAATGGTGCGGTTACAGCGGTCTGCCAAGCTTTTGTCATGGGTGACTAAAATCAACGTGGTGCCAAATTCTTGGTTCAACTCGAACAACAGTTGACAGATAACTTCGCCGGTCTGCGTGTCTAAATTACCGGTGGGCTCGTCGGCAAACAGCACCTTGGGATTGGACGCGAACGCTCGCGCGATAGCGACACGCTGCTGTTCACCACCAGAAAGCTGACGTGGATAATGATCCACGCGTTCTTTCAAGCCCACCTTATCCAGCAACTGGTGTGCCTGATCAGCAGCTAACCGATCGCCACGCAATTCAACCGGCAACATTACGTTTTCCAGCGCCGTGAGGCTTCCCAGCAGTTGAAAAGACTGGAACACAAACCCCATGTGGCGCCCTCGCACCAAAGCGCGAGCCTCCTCATCAAGCTCCGATAGATTGGCGTCCACCAATCGCACAGCGCCCTCTGAGGCGGTGTCCAAACCGGCTAAGATACCGAGCAACGTCGTCTTTCCGGAACCCGACGCGCCAACGATGGCAACGGACTCGCCCGCATTGATTTCCAGATCAATGCCATCCAAGATCACTAACCGGCCCGCAGCGGTGGGCACTACTTTGGTTACACCTTCGGCAGCCACTACGATTCGACTCATGCTTACATCACTGTTCATTTTTACTGATCCCCTGCGCACGAGGTGTTTCGTGAAAAAGCTTATTATCCTCGGTGTGTTTTTTGCGTTGACGCTGTC
>DEBN01000103.1:0-2274 GCA_002348825.1 Gammaproteobacteria bacterium UBA2955 | reverse complement strand
CTTGGCGACAGTATCAGTGCGGCTTATGGTATTCAACGCGAGCAAGGCTGGGTGCATTTGCTCGATCAACACCTGGCCGCACACCACCCCGGCTGGCGGGTCGTAAATGCGAGCATTTCCGGAGAGACAACTGGCGGCGGTCTGGCGCGATTGAGAGGTGTGCTAGACGACCACAACCCCAAAATTGTAATCGTCGAACTTGGCGGTAATGACGGGCTGCGAGGTTATCCAATCAAGAAAATGAGAAACAACCTATTGCGCATTATCGATACTGCGCAGGCCCAAGGCGCTGCAACACTGCTGGCAGAAATGCAAATCCCGCCGAATTATGGCCGCCGTTATACCAAGGAATTTACCGAGAGCTTCGGCGAGGTCGCTAGACAATCGAATACGACACTTATCCCTTTTTTGCTCGAGCAGGTCGCTCTGCAACCAGAGTTCATGCAGGACGACGGCATCCATCCGACGGCGGTAGCGCAACCGCTGATTGTGGAAGCTGTGCTGCCGCATCTGTTGGCGTTGGTTACAGCATTCGACGAAGCAAACACGACTCCCTAGGAGCGACTTACCCTGTTCTGCTTGGTGCCACTGCCTATGTGAGCTTTCCCGCGTGCCGCAGCAAGACGCACTTGGCGCTGACGCTCGCGAAACTGCTGACGACGGACCTCTCTAACTTTGCTGTGACAAAAACGACAACTGACCCCGTGCTCGTACTCCGGTGCCTGCATGTCGTCTATCGATAACGGATGCCGACAGGCATAACACTGACGATAACGGCCTTGATCGAGGTCATGATTAACAGATACCCGCTGATCAAACACAAAACATTCGCCCTGCCATCGACTAAGTTCCTTGGGGGTCTCTTCTAAGTACTGCAAGATTCCGCCATCCAGCTGATAGACTTCTTCCACTCCATGCTGGGCCACCAGTGCGGTCGCTTTTTCACAACGTATACCGCCCGTGCAAAACATCGCCACCTTACGCTGCTTAGCCGGGTCGATGTTGTCCTGAACCCACTGCGGAAACTGGCGAAAATTATCGGTGTCGGGCGAAACTGCATTGTCAAATGTACCGATATCAATCTCATAATGGTTACGGGTATCGATAACCAAAACCTCCGGATCATCTAACAGTTCGTTCCACCGCGCGCCGTCAACGTGGGTTCCGGTTTTGCGCAAATCCAGCCCGGCAACCCCAAAGCTGACAATCTCTGGCTTTACACGCACCTTAAAGCGATGAAAACCGGTCCCTGTCGAGTCCAAATCAGACCATTTGAACGACATATCACCAAAGGCCTGCTGCAACGCGCTGATCATCGCATGCAGATCATCCACTTCCGCGACAATGGTGCCGTTTACGCCTTCGCTGGCCAATAAAACCGTACCTACAACGTTATGGTGCTCGCCGATCTCTTGCAGTTCTTCTGCACGCCGATGAGGGTCGGCAACATCGATAAATTTATAAAATGCGAGCACGCGCCGCATGATCAGCCCCGATCCGCAGTGGTTTCATTTGCGCCAGCACACGCCGGCGATTGCGGTGCCTGACTCTGACGTTGCTGCCACTCATCCTCACTGTATAGATGCAATGCACATGCGTGCATGCCCGCGTCGAATTCGCTCTGCAGAACCTTATTCACCAGACGATGTCTCGCAATCCGCGAATGCTCGGCAAATACAGAGCCTACGGCGGTCACTTTGAAGTGGCTCTCTGCGCCCCTAGGAACGTTGTGTCCGGAGCTTTCATCCGCAACATCGAGGTGGCTCAGCGAAAACTCAGCATCCAGCGTTTCTTCAATACGTCGTTGGCGGGAACTCATGATGGCGTCTCAAGAAATTAGAGGTCAATGATATAACCCTCGCCATCAGGGCGCTATACGTTCATTGAAAACCGCGCCAAGAGACTCGTTAACAGCGCCGAGGTTCGCTAATATCTACCAATTCGGTGCCGATTCCTTTGTGTCGCGGTACCATCACACTAGATCGATAGGGCTTCATATGCTGGCTATTCTGTCTCCAGCGAAAACGCTGGACTACCAAACACCGCTGACGACCACAAAGTCTACCCAAGCAGATTTCCACGACGAATCGAAACAACTCATTTCGGCATTGCGTAAATTCGCACCCGCGCAGATCGGCAGTCTCATGAAAATCAGCGACAAACTCGCCGAACTTAATCATCGGCGGTTTGCTGAGTGGCAAAACCAGGCTACTGCAGACAATGCGCGTCCGGCTATATTCGCATTCAAAGGCGACGTCTATCTGGGTCTGGATG
>DEBN01000184.1:6688-17452 GCA_002348825.1 Gammaproteobacteria bacterium UBA2955 | reverse complement strand
ACACGATCATTAGCCAAAACCGCTGTTGCTGGCGGCAAAGTGCATGTGGATGATCAGCGCGTTAAACCCGCTAAAGAGCTGCGTACCGGCCAGACGGTCCGCATCAACAAAGACAGCGTTGTGCTTACCGTGGTCGTACGAAAACTCAGCGAGCAACGCGGCTCGGCGACAATTGCGCAAACCCTTTACGAGGAAACAACCGAAAGCGTTGAACGGCGTCAGGCAACGGCCAGCGAGCGGCGCATGGCCCGGGCAGGTTTACACATTCCGGCACAACGACCAAACAAACGCGAGCGGCGTGCGCGCAACCAACTGCGCAACCTCGATGATCAATGGTCAGACGAATCGCGGCACTGAACCACCAGAGAGCCAAACCATAATGGACTTACTTCGACGTTTCAGCTTTCCCGGAATACCCATTCGCGGTCAATGGATCCGTCTTCAGGCAACCTTGGGGGCAATTGCCCAGTACCAAAATTACCCGCGCAACGTACAAGCACTGCTGGGCGAAATGTTCGCGGCGGTAACAATGGTTGCCGACAACTTGAAGTTCTCGGGTGCGGTGTCGCTGCAGTCTCAGGGTGACGGGGCGCTGATTCGCAGCTTGGCTGAATGCCGCGATCAACAGTACCTGCGCGGCATAGCACACCTAGCCGAGGGGTCAGCGTCAGCACCCGCGACCAAAAGTCTCGCCGATTGGCTAGGCAAGGGCCAACTCGCGCTGTCGCTGTTACCGGACAAATCGACCCGAATGAGTCCCTATCAAGGGCTGGTGGCAATAAATCCGCGGGGCCTGGCCGCAAGCTTAGAGGACTATTTCCGCGACTCCGAACAGCTGCAAACGCGCCTGCACTTCGCATCCGTTGACGGAGCAACCACTGGGCTGCTGCTGCAACGTTTGCCAGATGCCCCCGACGCCTCGGAGACTGCAATCGCTCAAGCCAACGAAGATTGGATCACGCTGACTACGTTAGCGGCATCAGTGACCGACGCGGAACTGGCCAGCTTGGCGCCAGAGCAAATGCTGATGCGTTTGTTCAATGAATACCCATGCGAGCTCTATGCGCCACGAGCCCTGAGTTTTCGCTGCACCTGTTCTTCGGAAAAGAGCGACGAGACATTAATGGTACTCGGACGCGAGGACTTGCTGGCACTGGCATCTGAACAACCCGAAATCCATGTGGACTGCGACTTTTGCGGTCAGCGCTACGCCTACGACCGACGAGCTATAGACAAACTCTTAGCGAGTCGAGCAGCATCTTTGCATTAACTAGAGCGGCGCGAACGGAACTGACAGCGCCCATAAAAACGGGAAACATAGAATTTTTTGAATGGCAACTGTTCTCATTGCGAGCGCCTCTGGCATAATCCTCGGCCAATTTATTGATAGCAATTCATCATGGCTGTTAACACCGACTCAAAGCAGGCCGCGGATACCCACGTTAATTTATCTTCTGCACAATTAGCTGAACAGTCTATCCTGCGTGGCGAAGGCGCTTTTGCCAGCAATGGGGCAATTGTAGTGGAAACAGGGGCTCGAACTGGCCGCTCGCCAAAAGATCGTTTTATCGTCGACGAAACCTCAACCTCAGAATTCATCGACTGGGGTGATATCAATCAACCCATCGCTGGCGACGTGTTCGACCGCCTGTGGGACCGCGTGCATGTGCATCTGAGCGAAAACGAAACGTTCCTGTCAAATCTGCATGTGGGTGCGGACCCGGAGCATTATCTGCCCATCGAGGTGACAACTGAGTATGCATGGCACACTTTGTTCGGCCGGTCTCTATTCATTGTCCCGGAACACTACAATCCGCATAACAAAGAAGTCTGGCAGATTTTCAACGCGCCTAATTTTACCTGTCAGCCAGAGCGCGACGGCACGAATAGCGACGGCACCGTTATGATTAACTTTGCCCAACGCAAAGTGCTGATTGCCGGTATGCGCTATGCCGGTGAAATGAAAAAGTCCATGTTTTCGGTGCTTAACTTCTTGTTGCCAGAGAAAGATGTGCTACCCATGCATTGTTCGGCGAACATGGGGCACGAAGGTGACGTAACCCTATTCTTCGGACTCTCTGGCACGGGCAAAACCACATTGTCTGCAGATCCAAATCGTCTGCTGATCGGCGACGACGAACACGGCTGGGGACGCGGCACCGTATTTAATTTTGAAGGCGGTTGTTACGCAAAGTGCATAGACCTCACTCACGAGAATGAGCCTGTTATTTTCGACGCTATTCGCTTTGGCGCGATCGTAGAAAATGTAGTGATTGATGAGGTCTCGAGCGAGCCGGACTATACCGACAGTTCTCTTACTGAGAATACCCGCGCCTGTTACCCACGTACCAATATCGCAGAAAAAGTGCCCGAGAACCGCGGCGGCGAACCAAACAACATTATCTTCCTTACCTGTGATGTAAGCGGTGTCCTGCCTCCGGTGGCCGTGCTGTCTAAAGAAGCAGCCGCCTATCACTTCCTGTCGGGCTATACCGCCCAAGTCGGCTCGACAGAGGTCGGATCGACAGAGGCCTATAAAGCGACCTTCTCCACCTGCTTCGGTGCCCCATTCTTTCCGCGCCCGGCAGGCGTGTACGCGAAACTACTCATCAGGCGCATAGAAGAGTTTGGCTCACGTGTATTCCTCGTTAACACGGGCTGGACGGGGGGTGGTTATGGGGTTGGCAGTCGTTTCAAAATTCCGGTAACCCGGGCCATCATCGCGGCCATTCAAAGTGGCGAACTAGGCGACACCGCGACGACCCACTTAGATGGCTTTAACCTAGACATTCCTCAGGCCGTTTCAGGAGTAGACAGCGCATTACTCAACCCGCGCGAGACCTGGGCAGATACCGCGGCGTATGACGAAGCAGCGTCGGCATTAGTGGATAAGTTTGTTGCGAACTTCGCTAAGTTCGACGTTGAAGATGGCATTATCGAGGCTGGGCCGCAGCGCTAACACTGCTTAGGTCTGTTTGCTCACCAGAGGCTCTCTGGCCAGCTATAGACCGGCATTCTAACCAGGTAATTGGGTCGGACGCCGTCGGGGAGGACAGCGGATGCGAATAACTCAGCGCACTCTCGAGATGCTGCGATCCGCGGACGCCGGACTAGACCAGTTACAAAGAGGCCTTGAGAAAGAGAGCTTGCGCGTCGCTGCCGATGGCAGTCTTTCCAAACAACGACACCCCAAAGCACTGGGTTCAGCTTTAACACACAAAGCCATCACGACAGATTTTAGCGAGGCGCAACTGGAACTCATAACAGGGGTTCACGACAGTGCTGACGCCTGCCTCAGCGAATTGACAGAAATTCATAACTTTGTGCATGCGAATCTGGAGAACGAATTACTCTGGCCCAGCAGCATGCCTTGCATCCTCGGTACCGAAAACGATGCCATACCCATTGGCCAGTACGGCTCCTCCAATATTGGCCAAACAAAAACGGTATATCGCCGCGGTTTGGGTAATCGTTACGGTCGGTTGATGCAGACCATCTCAGGCATCCATTACAATTTTTCTGTGCCCGACACGCTTTGGCAGCGACTAGGGATCAACAGCCAAGCTCAAAAAACAAAGGCCTATTTCAGTTTAATTCGAAATTTTCGTCGCTGTTCCTGGTTGCTGCTCTATTTGTTCGGTGCCTCGCCAGCCGTATGCCGAAGCTTCCTGCAACGTCCAGATCACGGCTTACTCGAATTTAGCGAGGGCACCTTTTATTTGCCTCATGCGACGAGCTTGCGAATGGGCCGATTGGGCTATCAGAGCGACGCCCAGAGCGAATTGCATGTCTCCTATAACTCCCTGGAAGAATACGCCGCCACCATGCGTGCCGGCCTAACCACCAGCTATCCAGGCTATGCCCATATACCGGTCAATAAAGACGGCGATTATCAGCAACTTAACGACTCGATTCTGCAGATAGAAAACGAATTTTACGGCACCATTCGACCCAAGCGCAGTGCCGCAAGTGGTGAACGTCCACTGGCGGCACTTGGTCAACGCGGCGTTGAGTACATTGAGGTTCGGTGTGTCGATCTGGACCCCTTTACACCAATAGGCATCGACCTTGAGCACATTCACTTCCTCGATACTTTCTTACTGTTGTGCTTGCTCACAGAAAGCCCTACCGACAGCCGCGAGGAAAGCGCGCGTATGGTCAGAAATCAGACCGCTGTGGTGGAAAATGGCCGACAGTTGGGTCTAATGCTTGAGCGAGACGGCGAATCGATCACTCTGCAACAGTGGGCCGCCGAGCTTTTGGCTGAATGCGCGAAAGTCGCGACCCTGATGGACCAGCATTCGAACAGCGCGCTCTATCACGATACGTTGACTGCGCAGCTGGCAAAAATCGAAAACCCAGACTTAACGCCCTCGGCCAGGGTGATCCAAGCGTTGGGCCAGGGGACGTCGTTTTTTCAGTTCACCATGCACCGCGCTCAGCAGCATTCAGATTTTTTTGCCACCCAACCGGTGGACGCCGAAAGTCGAGCGCGACTGCGCGCCGAGGCACAGCGATCTTTAATAAAACAGTCGGAGATAGAACGCGCCGACCGCCTAAGCTTTTCCGACTTCGTACATGGCTACTTAGCGATTTGAGCCGCTATGAATTTTCTAGCGCACTGCGCGCTCGCGGAGGAAGCCAGTAATTTTTGGCGCGTTCAGCCTGACCAGAACCAAGGTCTGCTCGCAGGCGCCGTACTCGCTGATTTTAGTAAAGGGGCTATAAACACCCGCTGGCCAGAAGAACTCCGGGCCGGTGTGCGTCTGCATAGACGCATCGACGCGGTATCCAACCAGCACCCCGGCATGCGCACAAGCTGCCAGCGCTTTCCAACCGCGCTGCGGCGATTTGCACCTATTTTCGTCGACATACTGGGGGACTATTACCTGAGCACGAACTGGCAACGCTACGCGAAAGAAACGTTAAGTGCCTTTACGCCTCGCTGCTACCGCGCGATAAGTAGGTATCAAAACCACCTGCCCCAGCAAAGTCATAGCTTCATCGCTTATATGAGTGATACCGATTTACTTGGTCGCTATCACGAGTGGGCGACAGTCGAGCGCGCGCTGCTGTTTTCGCTAAAACGACTCGGTAAAGAGCATCTGGGGCACGATGTCGTAAAGGCCTCAGAGGCCATAGCGGCCGAGGGTGCCGATGATTTCCACCACTACTATGAAGATTTTCGCCACCAAATAACCAGTTGGTCGAACTTATTAGACGCAAAGTAACGACCCCAGGGAGACAAATTTTTCCTTAGCCCCAGTTAAGGGTAGTATGCAGCCCCTTTTAATCGCAGCTTGAGTCTATGAAAGCAGTTTTATGTAAAGCCTTTGGTCGCGCTGAGGACCTGTCGCTTGAGGACATCGACGAGCCGAGCATCAAGGCCGGCCATGTCATCGTTACCGTCCAAGCCAGCGCTGTTAATTTCCCAGACGTACTGATGATTGAGGGCAAGTACCAGTCACTCCCAGAGTTTCCGTTTTCACCAGGCGGTGAATTTAGTGGCGTCGTCAGCGAGGTCGCTGATGATGTGAAGGAGTGGAACGTCGGTGACGAAGTTTTTGGCAGTCTCGGCCACGGCTGTTTTGCAGAAAAAATAGTTGTCCGAGCGGCGGCTTTGCGTGCTAAGCCGAAAGCGATGAGTTTTGCTGTTGCCGCAGGCATCAGCACCACCTACGGCACCTCTTACTACGCGTTAAAACAACGCGCTAACCTGCAGCCCGGCGAGACGCTGCTCGTGCTTGGCGCAGCCGGCGGCGTCGGTCTGGCGGCCGTAGAGTTGGGTAAGGCGATGGGCGCTCGGGTCATCGCTGCAGCCTCAAGCGAAGAAAAGTTGGCGGTGGCGCAAGCAGCTGGAGCAGACGAACTGATCAATTACAGCGATGGCCAACTCAAGGACAAAGTTAAGGCGCTGACTGATAACCGCGGCGCTGACGTAATCTATGATCCCGTGGGCGGCGAACTATTTGATCAGTGTATGCGTTGCGTAGGCTGGTACGGTCGCGTGTTGGTCGTTGGCTTCGTCGGCGGCGACATCCCCAAACTACCCACCAATTTAGTCCTGCTTAAAAGCTGTCAGGTTGTGGGCGTATTTTATGGCGCGTTTTCCGGGCTGTTCCCGAAAGAGAATCAGCAAAACTTCGCTGAAATCATGGCGCTATTCGAGCAGGGTAAAATCGATCCGCTCATCGGTGCGGAATTCGCGCTCACCGAATACGCCGCTGCACTAAATTGTTTGGCCGAGCGCAGGGCGGTGGGCAAAGTCGTAGTTAACCTTTAACTTAAGAATAATGATGTTATCGAATTGGAAAGCTGATCATTGGGCGATCACTATCTGCGTCACCACAGGCGTTTTACTCTGTGTCGCCTTAATCATGGAATACGCGCTGGGATTGTCTCCATGCCCGCTGTGCATGATGCAGAGAATTTGGGTGGCGCTTACCGGACTGATTGCTTACGCAAGCCTTGCTCACAACCCGCGCTGGGGTATCTACCCCTTGTTAGGTGGCATATCTGCGATGGTTGGCGGGGGCTTCTCAATCCGCCAGCTGTGGCTGCAAAACTTACCCAAGGATCAAGTGCCAGCTTGCGCCCCCGACCTCAGCTATATGCTCGAAGCTTTTCCGATCGCTGATGTTCTCGCCGCCATGATGTCGGGGACCGGCGACTGCGCGGAAATCAGTTGGACGTTTTTAGGTATAAGCCTTCCTGGTTGGCTGTTGCTCTTCTTTGGCGCCCTGCTCGCGATGAATATTATGCAAATCCGCCAGGGCAGCCGCGCATAAGCTATTGTAGCGAAGCTCTAGAATGCCTCGTAAGTCCCTGATATATTTCGCTTCGGACACTGTCGAACGGCTCCTGGTGATAAGAATAAAAACAAAAACCCACCGTTACCGGCCAGCAACGCTCGGCTTACAGAATACGCGATAAGGACCATCGCGAAGCGATCGGGTAGACCTGTAACAGGGGGATCTGTAAACCCTCGAGCCAAGCTCACGCCACCAGTGGGCTTTTTTGGTCTTGGAAGGGAAAATGGACTCTATAAAAAATTCATCCCCGCGCCACATTTTAGTGGCTAACGCAAAAGGCGGCTGCGGCAAAACAACCGTGGCTACTAACCTTGCCGCAGCATACGCAAATGTAGGTCAACGCGTCGCACTGTGGGACTACGATCCTCAGGCCAGCAGCCAATACTGGGCCGAAATTCGCCAAGGCCGGGAAGAGGTGGCTGCACCCATAGAAGCTCTGGCTAGTTTCAAAGGTCCGCGGCTACGCGAGACACTGTCGTTTAGTCGCCGCGGCTCTGAGGGCTGTGATGTCATCATTATCGACGCTCCTAGCTTAACCACGGCCAGCGCTCAGTTTGAAAGCCTTGTGCGCATGAGCGATATCATTGTAGTGCCCGTGATGACCTCATCGGTGGATATCCGGACCAGTAAACGCTTCATCACCGATTTGCTCACTCACCGAGTCTATCGAGCTCGTCCTCGGCCCATCGGCGTCGTGGGCAACAGGATCGGGTCTGCTTCTGCAAACTATGCAAATCTGGAACAGTTCTTGGCTTGTTCAGGCGTCACAACGATCAGCCAGTTTCGTAACACGCCGGTTTACGCCGAAGCAGCAGACCAAGGCATAGGCGTTATTGAGATGTTCGATAACCGCGCTGCCAGACGAGAGTATCGAGCTTGGCATGCTCTGACGTCTTGGATAGACGAGCAAACACCGCGGAAACTGAACGTCGCATCGGCCCGCCC
The DNA here is from genome assembly GCA_002348825.1 of Gammaproteobacteria bacterium UBA2955. GTDB lineage: Bacteria > Pseudomonadota > Gammaproteobacteria > Pseudomonadales > Azotimanducaceae > UBA4421. The sequence goes on along the minus strand of DEBN01000184.1, from coordinate 9,695 downwards.
GAGAGCGGTTGGGCGTAAATTGCAGCAGCAAATCAATACCCAAAAAAACAACGCTTGAGGTTGAATACCGCCAGCGCTTAGCGCGTCGGCGCAAAATCTTCTTTTAATGCTTCGTCTGACAGACTTAACCTTCGAACGCGGCGACGATGTGCTTTTTTCCGGCCTCGACGGAGTAGTTTATCCTGGCCAGCGGATGGCCGTTGTGGGCCGCAATGGCATCGGCAAATCAACATTGTTCAAACTGGTGCTCGGCGAGCTTGAAAGTAGCCGCGGCAGCATCGAGTTTCCTGATGACTGGCGAATTGGACACATGGCACAAGAGGTGGAGGCTAATCAGCGTCCCGCACTCGAGTACGTGATAGATGGAGATCGAGAGCTTCGTCGAGTAGAAGCGCAGATCGCCGCAACCGAGGAACCAGAAGCTTTGGCCAATCTGTATAGTCGCTACGAGGATCTTGGCGGCTATCAGGCCACTGCCAAGGCGGGGGAGATCCTCAACGGGCTCGGCTTTGACAACCAGATGATGCACCACCCCTACGCGAGCTTTTCCGGCGGCTGGCGCATTCGCTTAAACCTCGCTCAGGCCTTGATGTGTCCGAGCGACCTACTGCTGCTTGATGAACCGACCAATCACCTAGATCTCGAAGCGATCTTGTGGCTCGAAAACTGGCTTAATAAATTTCCTGGCGCGATGTTAATTATCGCTCACGATCGCGCCTTCCTCGATAGCACAGCAACCATGGTGATGCATTTGTCAGGTCACGGCGGCAAGCTCTATCGAGGCAACTACAGCGCCTTTGAACGACAACGTGCCGCGGCGCTGGAGCAGCAACAGGCCATGGCGGCAAAGCATCAAGCTCAGGTGCAGCACATTCAACAATTCGTTGATCGCTTTCGCGCCAAGGCGAGCAAAGCCAAGCAAGTACAAAGCCGCATCAAGGCTCTTGAACGAATGCAAACCCAAGCCGCTCTGCACGTTGACTCCGACTATCGAGTGAACTTCAAAAACCCAGACAAGGTTTCAAATCCGCTGTTTAGCTTCCGCGACCTTGTACTGGGCTACGATGACAATCGCGTGCTAGAGCGGATCTCTCAGACCATCCTGCCAGGCGCACGAATCGGCGTGCTGGGCGCAAACGGGGCTGGGAAATCAACCCTGCTTAAGGCCTTAGTTGGGGATCTCCCACCCCTCGGCGGAACCCTTGAAAAAGGCCAGCACGCCGAGATCGGGTACTTCGCACAACATCAACTGGAATCGCTGGACACCAACAATAGCGCCTACGATACCTTTATCAGAATTCATCCCTCGCAAACGCCACAACAATGCCGGGATTATCTGGGGGGTTGGGGGTTTAGTCTGCAAATGACTGAACGACCGATTAACAGCCTCTCAGGAGGCGAAAAAGCACGACTCGTGTTATCGCTACTTGCGGCCGAACAACCCGCAATTCTGGTCCTCGACGAACCCACCAATCACCTCGATCTAGACATGCGAGACGCCTTGGCGCTCGCACTGCAAGTGTACAGCGGCGCGGTGATCATGGTTGCACATGACCGCGATTTGTTAGAGAAAATCGTCGACGAATTTTGGCTGATCGAGAACGGCTCTCTCACTGCCTACCGCGGCGACCTCGATGACTACACTGAGAGCCACCAAAAACAGGAGTCTTTGACAGTACCGGTAAGCAAAAACCCGGTCGTTTCGCGCAAACGCCAGCGCCAAGAACGCGCAGCAGCGCGCAAGTCAGAGCAGGATCTACGTCAATCAATTAAGGAGCTCGAACGCGATATAGAACAGGGCACAGAGAAACTGAAATCGCTTGAGGCCACCTTGGCCGATCAAGACACCTATGCCCAAATGCCAGCCGATGACCTGAACGTACTGCTCGCTGAAGCAGCCGCGCTGCGCAAAAAGATCGAAACATTAGAAGACGCGTGGCTCAGTGTTAGCAGTAAACTAGAAGCAGAGTTAAGCTGATGCTTACGTATTCTCCACCCACCCTCGGCTAGGCGAGCAGCACAACATGCGACAGTTTCCAAAAACGCGATTGCGACGCAATCGCGAACAACCCTTCGTTCGACGTCTGGTCGCCGAAAACTCGGTCACTGCTGACGATTTGATTTATCCCATGTTCATAATCAATGGTAAAAATAAGCGCTCGGCTGTGGACTCCATGCCCGGCATTGAACGCCTGAGCATCGACTTGGCGGTGCAAGAAGTGACCGCCCTAGCGGCGCTGGGTTTAAATAGCATCGCACTGTTCCCGAACGTCGAGTCGGACCTGCGCACATTAGATGGACGGGAAGCCTTCAATCCAGAGGGGCTGGTGCCACGCGCCGTCGCGGCGTTGAAAGAGGCGGTCCCGGACGTCGGAGTAATCACCGATGCGGCCCTCGATCCATACACCAGTCATGGCCAAGACGGGATCGTTGACAGTACCGGCTATGTCGCCAACGACGCCACAGTCCAAGCGTTGTGCGAGCAAGCCGCGGTCTGCGCCGCGGCCGGCGCGGACGTCATTGCGCCGTCGGACATGATGGACGGCCGAGTCGGCGCGATTCGCGAATTTCTCGACGATCAGACGTTTATCAACACCCGCATAATGGCCTATTCAGCTAAATACGCGTCCAACTACTATGGGCCTTTTCGCGATGCTGTGGGCTCCAGCGCTACCATCGGTGGCGGCGACAAGAAAACCTACCAAATGGATCCGGCAAACGCTGATGAAGCGATCCATGAGGTGGGGATGGACATCGCAGAAGGTGCTGACATGGTTATGGTGAAGCCGGGCATGCCCTATCTGGATATCTTGCATCGTGTCAAAACAACGTATCGCGTGCCAACTTTTGCTTATCAGGTAAGTGGCGAGTACGCCATGCACACCGCCGCCATCGCAAACGGCTGGTTATCAGAATCTGTAATCGATGAATCGTTGCTGTCCTTCAAGCGTGCCGGTGCTGACGGCGTCCTCAGTTACTTCACCAAGCACTGGCTGCAGACCCGTGC
>DEBN01000184.1:5695-6263 GCA_002348825.1 Gammaproteobacteria bacterium UBA2955 | reverse complement strand
ACTATGAGCGACGCTATCGTTCACACAACAGATGAAGGTTTCGTTGATGACGTCCTAAAATCAGAAAAACCCGCACTTGTAGACTTCTGGGCTGAGTGGTGTGGCCCATGCAAGATGATCGCGCCTATTCTTGAAGAAGTGGCGGGTGAATACGAGGCTAGGTTGAAAGTGTGCAAAATCGATATTGACGCCAATCAAAACACTCCGCCCAAGTATGGCATTCGCGGCATTCCGACCTTACTGCTGTTTAAGAACGGCGAGCTAGAAGCGTCAAAAGTTGGCGCGTTGTCGAAATCGCAGCTGCAGGCTTTTCTAGAAGAGCATATCTAATACCTGTTATCGGTCGCATGGGGCTTCGGTCAATATACGGAGCCTTTTTCAACTTTATCTGTCGCGCACACACCTTGACCTAGCGCAACATTTGTCTAAACTCTGTCATTCGCTTTTGGAATAGAGGAATTCCAACAAGCGATTTTACTTTTCAGTCGAATCCGGCTACTCCCTGTGCTCAGTAATGGTCAGCGACCTTGCCAAACTCGCTGGCACGAAGGGCAAGCATCAATCAATC
>DEBN01000184.1:4556-5366 GCA_002348825.1 Gammaproteobacteria bacterium UBA2955 | reverse complement strand
ATCAATCAATCCAAAAATAACAACGGCTAAAACAATGGCAATGCATCTTTCAGATTTGAAGCGTAAACCCGTCACCGAGTTGATGGACATGGCTCGGGAAATGGGCCTAGACAACGTCGGACGATCCCGCAAACAAGAAGTTATCGCGGCTATCGTACGCAAACAGTCAAAGAGTGGCGAAGACATTTATGGCGAGGGCACTCTTGAAATTCTTCAGGACGGCTTTGGTTTCCTGCGCTCGCCGGACAGTTCATACCTCGCGGGCCCAGACGACATCTATGTCTCTCCGAGTCAGGTACGCCGATTTAATCTGCGCACTGGCGACACTATAGCGGGCAAAATCCGCCCGCCTAAAGACGGCGAGCGCTATTTTGCGCTGCTTAAAGTCGACGAAATAAATTTCAGCGAAACGAACAACAAAACGCATAAGGTGCTATTTGAAAACCTTACTCCTCTGTTCCCAAATGAACGCCTACAGCTTGAGCGTGGCAACGGCAGTACCGAGGATTTAACAGCGCGCATCATCGATCTCGTGGCCCCTGTGGGCAAAGGCCAGCGCGCGCTCATCGTATCGCCGCCTAAGGCCGGTAAAACTCTGGTGATGCAAAACATCGCGCAATCCATTGCAGCAAACAATCCAGAGACTATCCTGATCGTTTTATTGATCGACGAGCGGCCGGAAGAAGTAACCGAAATGCAACGGTCCGTCCGCGGTGAAGTTGTCGCATCGACATTCGACGAACCGCCGTCCAGACACGTCCAAGTGGCGGAAATGGTCATTGAAAAAGCCAAGCGTTTAGTCGAGCACAA
>DEBN01000184.1:0-4202 GCA_002348825.1 Gammaproteobacteria bacterium UBA2955 | reverse complement strand
TTGGATTCAATTACTCGACTCGCCCGTGCCTACAACACCATCGTGCCATCGTCCGGTAAAGTTCTTACAGGTGGCGTGGATGCCCACGCGCTTGAACGACCTAAGCGTTTCTTTGGCGCGGCGCGCAACATTGAAGAGGGTGGCAGCCTGACCATCGTTGCCACTGCGCTCGTAGATACCGGGTCGAAAATGGACGAAGTGATCTACGAGGAATTCAAAGGCACCGGTAATCAGGAGTTACACCTCGAGCGCAAGATTGCCGAAAAGCGCGTCTATCCAGCAATTAATATCCGGCGCTCGGCGACACGACGAGAAGAACTGCTCATGAGCGAAGATGAGCTGCAGCGGGTATGGATTTTGCGCAAACTGTTGCACGACATGGATGACATTGCGGCCATCGAATTTATCTTAGATAAATTGAAAGAGACAAAAACAAATGGGGAGTTTTTCGATTCAATGCGTCGTTAGGGCTTGGCTTGCAGTAGATACTGCAGCGCTCGGTGATCATCCCCAAGCGCCTGCCAAACGAGACCCAACCGTCGATAGATCCGCGCTTTAGCGAGATCTTTTTCAGGCAACGCTTTTAACGCAGTTTCAAAGTAGTTCCTGGCGTCCTTCCATTGTTCAGTTTGACTCGCAAACACGCCCAAAGCCTCTTGGATGTGAGCGTCTGCCGGACGGTGCTTAGCCCACGCTAACGCCCGCTCGACACAGTTTCCCGGTTCCACGATGACCAAATCCAACCAATGAGTAAATAAGGTGGGTTGCCATGTCTCGTCCAGCGCCGCGGCCAAGACATCTGCGCCCTCAAACGCACGCCGCTGGACTCGAAGCTCGCTCGCCCACGCCACTAGTAAATCAATATCGCGGCGCTGCCACGTGGCCAACGCCTCGAACTCTTTCGCCGCGCTGGCGCGCCGCGCCAACAGTTTCGCCAGCATAACTGCGTCTGCCAGGATGGGATTATGAAAATCCTCTCGCTGCTGAAACTCGTAGGCATCCAAGCGCAGACCCGTATGGTAAGGCTGAGCTAATTTATTTAACGAACGCCAAGCGCCTTCCGCCGCGTCCCAGTCTTCCAGTGCAATATGCACACTTGCCAACATCGACAACGCGCGGCCGCTTTTCTTGTTAGTGGCAAGGGCGCTGTCGAGCGGAGCGATCGCCTTTTTCGCTTCCCCGGACTCCAGATACCACTGCGCGATTAACATCGGCCCGAGGGAGGGCACTTGCGCTACTGCGTCATCTGACGCCAGCAGAATATTATCCCTCTTAGCAAAGTCGCCGCGTGCGTGCGCGGTATAAGCCGCAAGCACGGTGTGCATAAACGCCTGCTGCTGCGCATCTAAGTCGCGGCGGTTTGTCTGGTTTTCATGCGCGAGAAGCTCAGCTGATCGTTCCAAATCTCCACCGAAAACCGCCAACACCGCCCGCTGTTGCAGTTCGTTTTCGACTCGCGCTGATTTGCTGCGCTGCCAGTCGGCGAAACGCGTTGTGCTACTGAGCAATCGCCTTAACAGTTGCAGCAACCAAACAAGCACAGCTGCACCAACCACAAACATGAGAACAGCCACGGCGACACTTGTTTCCAGAACTACATTACTGATTCTGACCAGCACATAACCCGGGTCCAGTAACCAGCCCGTGCCCGCAATCGCACCAAGGATGAGCGCAATCAATAGCAACGCCCATTTCATCTGCGATTGGCCACCAGTTGATCAATCAACTCAAGCGACACGCTCAGGTCATACTTTTGGGTTGCTAAATCCAGCTGACCAAGCTCATCGATGGCGTTAAGATTAGATTTTGTTGCCACACTATTAAGGTCGGCGAATTGTTGATGCCAAAACGTCAAAGATTTCAGATTTTTGCGAAAACCGATGCTGTCACGACGAATGATGGCCATGCGGATTTGCATAATCGCAGTGTCAAATTTTAGCCGCAACAGGTCACGCTCAATGTCACTTAGGTACGCGTTTTCATCGAACCGTACTTGATCGTCCGATTCACTTAGATAACGAACTTGCAGCAATTGCGTTAACTCACTGAGGACTTGCTCGCCTATCGAACTGGGCACCGCTGCAGGGGTCGGGTTCATTTTCAAGACCCTATTGGTTAATAGCCCCGGCCAACCGCTCTCAATAGCTGCGAGTTTAAGCAGCGGGTCCTGTGAACCGTCGGTGGCGATTTGCGTAATGGCCGCTAGGTCTTGCTCAATTTGCGTTCTCAGGGGCAAGACCACTAGATCGTCGACATCTTGAAGCCGACTGAGTGCAGCCTCTAACAGATAAACCGTCGCAGCCAGATCGTTTTGAAAATGCATGCGTAAGGCCGCGGAGCGCAGCAGATGGCGAATCTCCAGCAACTCCAGAAACAACGAGACTTGCGCAGCATCCCGGGTAATCTTCTGGATCTCGCTACCGAATTCGGTCCGAATCGACGCTAAGCGCCGTTCCACATCTGCGTCGACGCGACTAAGCGCGGTACTCAGTTCCCGCCCCTGAGCACTCAATTCGGTCGCCCGAGCCGCTAGATCACTTTGCCCGTCCACAATCGCCTCGTATTCGCCCTGCAACACCGATATTTTATCGGCCAGCATTAGATGTCGCTCGGTATCACGGCTAACAACTTCAGCGTAGGTCCAAGCAACAAGCAATGCCGCTGCGATGCTGAGCAAGAGGCTTAATACAATAAAAAATTTGGCGCTGACGGAGAGTCTGGCGACAACCCGTTCGACCCCAGCGACCTCCGAGGAATCTGGTGCACGATCAGCCATCAGATATACCCATTGCTCATAACTATCTGCGGTACTTCAACATAAAGCCAACGACAAATCACCGAGAAGTGGCGCTTCAATTCAAACTTTTGCCCTTTGCAACGCCCTAACTATAGCCTTGCCGCCGCTACCCTCGGCATCGTAGCTACGGCTAAATCCAAGCTGTTCCGCTCGGGCAACAACCCTTTGCGAGGGAGCAATCACCGGAACCGTCGGTTCACCGCCGCAAACACGCCAATGCGCCGCAGCATGCTCGAGCCCATGGATCGAACCGACTACAATGGCGCCAACATTAGATACATCGACGTGATCAAGGTCGATGCCTTGGCGTTCATAAACATCGCACCGTTGCCAATGGCACTTGTTTGATAAAGCACGAGCGATGGTGTCACGCCCGCCTTTGCCACCCACTAGCCAGACTCTATCCGTTGGTCTTAACAAGCCTCCCTCTTCAGCTGGCACAAGTTCGGGCATCGCGAGTAGACCTTCTGATTGCTCTGTGTCCGGCACCCTCACTTTAAGCCCGGACTGTCGAAGGATTTGAGCACTGCGGTCACCGATCGCTAATACCGATTCGCATCGTGCAGCGGTTGTTAATAGCGAGTCTGAAAATTGTAGGAATCTGGATGCCGCGTGCTGCGATAAAAAAATCAAGCGGTCGGGCGGGGCGGCCGGCGGAGACCAAGACAGGTGCTGTATCGCAGTCGCAGGTTCAATCAAGGTGGCGAAGCCCGCCTCATGCAGTTGCTGGGCCAGACGCTCTGCACTCGGCTGACTTAAGGTTATCCAGGTCTTATCCACCGCCGCTCGTCCTTCGTGTTTCCAACCGTCTGTCCTTTGCACTACCTGGTTCGGCGTACCGAGTCTAAAAGTTCCTGAGCACCCGCCGCATAAAGTTGCTTTACAACATCTCTCGATACCGCGGCCGGGTCATTTGCCAAAGCCTGTGCTTTCAAAATGCGTTGGCCCGTCGCATCAGCGACTAAGGCAGATAATGAAATCTCAGCGGATTCGGTCAAAACTGCCATAGCTGCGACCGGCAACGCACAGTCAGCTCCCAAGCCAGCGCTGACGCCTCGTTCGGCACGGATGCAACGCTCTAAATCTGGATCGATAAGCGGCTGTAAAAACTCTAATGCAGGGCTATTAACGACACACTCTACGGCCAGCGCACCCTGACCAGGCGCTGGCAAACACGTTTCGGTTGCAATCGGATAGACGTCCGGTCGGCTTAATCCCAGTCGCTCTATACCTGCAGCGGCCAATACGATGGCGTCGTAGTCGCCGTTGTCGAGCTTACTTAGGCGCGAGCCAACATTACCGCGAATCGGCGCCATACTAAGGTCGGGACGATAACTGAGCAGTTGGGCCTGCCGGCGTACGCTGGATGACCCCACGCGAGCAGCTAAAGGCAGGTCGTCCAGAC
>DEBN01000141.1 GCA_002348825.1 Gammaproteobacteria bacterium UBA2955 | reverse complement strand
ATGCGGGAATACGCCAGTGCCATGGGCTCCAATCAACTCCGAGAGGGAATTCAAAGCAGTTCGTTACTTGCGGACTGGGAAGTCGCAGAGGTGTATAGCGTTTTGGAACAACGCCGCGATATTGCTTACCTACCTATGGCAATCAGCGACTATGCGGGAGCAGTAAGTGTCAGTGACGAAGAAATTGCTGGGCGCTATGAGTCGGATCAGAGCGGCTACATGAGCGAGCGTACCGTCGACGTCGAATACCTTGAATTTTCCGTCGCTTCACTCGTGGCCTCGGGCGATTTTGAGGTCGATGAAGAAGAATTGCGACAGATGTACGAAAGTGATCGCGATGCGGCGTTGGCGACAACCGAACGCGACAGCGCGCATATCTTATTCGAGATATCAAATGATCGAAATGACGCGGCGGCACTGGATCTTGCGCTTAGCGTTAAAGCGCGGATTGAAGCGGGAGAAGGTTTTGCAGAGTTGGCCAAAGAATTTTCTGATGATCCGGGCTCGGCGGCAGCGGGCGGCGCATTGGGTTTATCCGGTAAGGGTGTTTTTGATCCGGCGTTTGAACAAGCACTTTGGGCGTTGTCGAATGCCAATGATGTGTCCGAACCTGTGCGCACCGAGTTTGGCTATCACCTCATCAAGTTGTTGGGGATTTCGCAGGCAACGTACCCAAATTTTGCACAAGAACGAGACGCGCTCGCCCAACGGCTGCGCCGTGAGCTAGCCCTTGATGCTTTTGTCGAGCTACAGGAAGAAGTCGAGCGTAGTGCTTACGACGAACGTTATACCTTGTCCGAAACCGCGGCAGCTTTCGCCTTGAGTCTCAAGCGCGTTGACGGCGTGAGTCAAGGTGGCGAGGTGAACGAGAATGCTGGAGTAATTAATGCCAATGAGGTTAAGGCGGCATTGTTCTCTGAGGAGTTGACTACAGGCGAGAACAGCGCAGTTATCAACGTGGGTGATGAAACCAGTTTGGTATTGCGAGTGGCGCAAAATTATCCCTCTGAGGTGATTCCTTTGGAACAGGTGCGTGCTCAAATCATCGCCGAGATCAGACGGGAAAAGTCCCTAAGCCTCTTAGACGAAGCCAAAGCTGATGCGTTGAATAAATTAGAGCAGGGTGAAGGCGTAAGCCAGGTGGCGTCGGATATGGGCAAACGTTGGACTACCTTAGAGTCGGTGAATAGAACTCAGGGCGATGACGAGGCCGCACGTGAAATCATCAGTTATGCGTTCACATTGCCAAGACCGCTTGAAGATGGTCGATCTATAGGCAGTGTTTTGCTGGCAGACGGCGGTAGCGCGGTGGTTGCGGTAACTCGCGTGGTTATGGGAGACATCAGTTCTGCCTCTGAAGAGGAGCGCCAACAATTGCGGGACGCGCTGGCGCGACGCAACAGCCAAGCAGAATTTACCGCTTTTTACCAAGGCGCTGAGGAATTTGTAGGCGTCACTCGTAACGTCGAGTTCTAGGGTGCTGTCTCAGGTATTGACAGCATCGACGTAAACGGTGAGTCGCTGGCCCGGCTGCAGGTACTTCGTTAAGTCCAGTTGGTTCCATTTTGCAAGGTCCTCCACGCCGACACCGAAGCGTTTGGCAATCCGCGCCAGCGAATCGCCCTTCCTCACGGTATAGGCGACTTTCCGTGTGACCGCAGCTGGATCGGTCATTGTAGGTGCAATCAGACTTTTCTTTGTCGGTACTTTAATTTTGCGACCACTGCGTAGTACGCCACGTGGGGCGATTTGGTTGGTTTTTACCAATGCTGCAATAGACACATTGTGGGCTTTCGCGATGGACCAGAGCGAATCGCCGGGTTGGACCGTATAAGGCAGGGCTTGCCTGTGCTGGCCGTAGATTGGTAACTGGTTGGTCTGGTATGTGGGTACCAATAAAATCGTGCCCGCGCGAATCATGGTGCTTTTCAGGGTGTTGGCGACTCTCAAAGCGGCCACGTCTGTGTTATGGCGTTGTGCAATGACGCTGAGTGAATCGCCTTCGCGCACAATAATCTCTTTCCAGTGCATGCGTTGACTCGGCAGTGTGGTGCTTATGCTCTTTTGCAGTTTTTCGATGTCCAGCGAGATGCTTTGATCGCTAGGATGCTGCAGGGGCACGATGAGATGATGTGGAGCCTGAGCAGCGGTTGCCCAGCGTTTTAACGCCGGATTCCAAGCTTGCAACTCTGCAACGGTCAGCCCGGTCAAACCGCTCAGGATTTGCACATCAAATTGACCGGGCAGGCTCACGGTAGTAAAACTTGCCGCCCTAGTTACCTCGGGTAGGGTTATCGAATAATTATCCGGCGCGGCTATTAGGGCCGCCAAAGCTAGAATTTTCGGCAGGTAGTACTGTGTCTCTCGAGGTAGTTTAAGGGCGAAAAAATCGATGCTGTCGGCGCGTTTAACGGCTCGTCTAACGCGCGCGCCGCCCGCATTGTAGGCTGCAATAGCAAGCGGCCAGTGGTTCAAACGGGAATACAGTGCTTCAAGGTAGTCCAGTGCCGCTTCGGTCGCGGCGACGATGTCGCGACGTCCGTCGTACCAGCGATCAATTGTCAATCCGTACTCTTGTGCGGTTGGTCGTAAAAACTGCCATGGTCCGCCGGCGCCGCCTGGTGAGAACGCGTAGGGGTCAAGGGCGCTTTCGATAATTGGAATTAGTGCCAGTTCTCCAGGCAGGTTTCGTTCCACCGTCCTTTTGACTATATAAGGCAGATATTTTTGCAGCCTCGGCTGCAATCTAGCTAAATAACGGGGATTGGTTCGCAGCCAGTTAATTTCTTGCTGCACTCGTTTTTGCTCTACTGCATGAGTCAAAACCATGGCCTCGCGTAGATCAGGCCAGATGCTGTTATCAACTGGTACCAGAGTATGGCCGGCATCGACGGATTGCTTTTCACGATGGGCGGCGGGTTCATTAACGCCGGTGATTGGTTGGTCTGCGACAATCCGCTCGCTGCTGGCGATAGGGTCGGTGGCGATTGGCTCACTTACGGTCGGAGCAAGGCGGCTCTGGCAACCACCGAGAAAAAAAGTGACCATGCCCAAAGCAAAAAAGGCAGAAATCTTTAACGACATAGGGATGAAAGCTTGTTGCTGTAACGACAAAGCCCGTAAACTTAATCGCATCATGCGCGCCGAGCAACTGAAAGGGGTAATGTCTTGTTGAATACTCGCAAGATTTTTCGTGGTCGCCCGAAAGCACTATGGGAAAGCGCGCTTGGGCATCGTTTGCTTGAGGCGCAGTTGGCCACTCTGGCAACCCATGTACGTCGGTTGCACGGCAATACAGCCCTCTGGGTGGGCGAAACGCCTGAGCCTGCACAGCTTTTGCAGCAGTGCATGGTGCGAGATTCTCTCTATCTAACGACCGCTGCTTTTGGTGCAGCGGCTTCAGACAGTGCCTCGATAGGGTCCCCAGTGCTGGAGATGCCGTGTTTAAACGGCGAACTTGATGCATTGCCCTTTGCCAAGCATCAGTTTGACGGCATAGTTTTGCACCATGCCCTAGAACGCTCGGTAGATCCGCGAACCGGACTTCGCGAGGCCGCCCGCGTACTTGCTCCCGGTGGCCGAATCGTCATCGCAGGGTTTAACCCGGTTAGCTTATTTGGGTTGCGACGCGGCTATGCCGAGTGGGTCAGCGATCCCTTCAGCGCCAGACGATTTGTAAATCCTTTGCGGCTTTTTGACTGGCTCGAACTGCTAGGGTTTGCCTTAGAGGCAAAGCCCGCGTACGTAGATTATCGGCTGCCGGTGCTGCCGCCTCAGAGCCTGCATAAAGTGACCGCATGGATTTCCAGCCGGAAAGGGGGATGGCCTGCTGCGGAATGGCTTAAACGTACGCCGTTGGGCGGCATGATGATTGTGAGCGCGATAAAACGCGCGCTGCCATTGTCCCTCGTTAGATCTAATAACAACCCTCGGAGCAGGTTGGCGCCCATCGGTTACTCTAAAGTCACCGAATTACGCTTGGCGACAAAGGAAAGAAGCTGATGCCGGAGGTAGAGATATTTACCGACGGGGCTTGTCGAGGGAATCCGGGGCCAGGAGGTTGGGCCGCTTTGTTGCGCAGTCAGGGCGTGGAAAAAATGTTGTCTGGAGCAGAGCAAGAAACAACGAACAACCAGATGGAACTCATGGCAGCCATCCAGGGTTTGGAGGCGCTGAAGCGGCCGTCGGCGGTGGTGCTCACGACGGACTCGCAGTATGTACGTCAAGGCATCACCCAGTGGATCCACGGATGGAAACGCAATGGCTGGAAGACCTCACAAAAACAAACGGTGAAAAATAAAACGCTGTGGCAGCGGCTAGACGCCGCGGTTGTAAAGCACCAAGTGGCCTGGCGTTGGGTAAAAGGCCACAGTGGTCATGAGGAAAACGAACGCGTGGATACGGCAGCAAACGATGCCATCGATGTGATGCAGGCGCAGGTATGAGGCAGGTTGTCCTCGATACCGAAACGACTGGGCTGGAGACCGAGCGTGGACATCGGATTGTCGAAATCGGCGCTGTTGAACTGGTGGACCGCCGCCTCAGTGGCAGGCGCTTTCATAAATATGTCAATCCCCAGCGAGACATCGATGAGGGCGCACAAGAGGTTCACGGGATAAGTTCCGAGTTTCTTGAGGATAAACCTCGTATCGGCGAGATCTGGTCGGAATTCCTTGAATTTATAGACGGCGCAGAATTAATTATTCATAACGCGCCCTTCGATATCGGTTTTTTAAACGCCGAGATTCTTCACGTATCTGCGGCAGGGATCGAGACGCCTCAGAATATTGAGGAAATCTGTCAGGTTACAGACTCCTTGGCGCTAGCGCGGCATAAACATCCGGGACAGAAAAACAGCCTCGACGCGTTATGTCGACGTTATATGGTTGACAATTCGCAACGGCAGCTGCACGGCGCCTTACTTGATGCGGAAATTCTTGCCGATGTCTTTTTACTTATGACCGGGGGGCAGACCCAGTTGTTTGGGTCTGCCGATGCTCAGGACAAAGCAGCCGAAGCGCAAACGGATCAGCAGAACCTGCAAGTTGTTGATGGCTTCGGGCTGCCGGTTATTTATGCCAATGCTCAGGAACTGCAAGCCCATGAGGATTTTATTGCCCTGCTTGCCGAGAAAAGCGGTGCGACCCCAATATGGCGAAAACTAGGGCCGCAGGCTACGTCTAGCAATGCGGAGGAGTAGGGCAGAGACTCATCATTACAGCAGGTACTGAACGCACAGCCATCCGGTGATGCCCATGACCACGGTATAAGGCAGCGCCATAGTTACCATACGCATGTAGCTGAGACCGATTAGCGGCGCGATGGAAGACGTTAGCAGGAATAAAAAGGCGGCTTGGCCGTTTGGTGTAGCGACACTAGGAATATTGGTGCCGGTGTTTATCGCTACCGCCAGAAGATCAAACTGCTCTCGACTTAATACGCCGCTGTCGAACGCAGCTTTAACTTCGCCGATGTAAACCGTAGCCACGAATACGTTGTCGCTGATTGCCGACAACACGCCGTTGGCAATGTAGAACATACCAGGCTGCATCTCCTCTGGCAGCGACAGTACGTAATTGATGACCGGCGAGAAAAGATGTTGATCATGAATGACGCCTACGACGCCAAAGAAGACCACCAGCAAAGCGGTAAAAGGCAATGCTTCCTCAAAGGCGTGTCCTAGTTGGTGCTCCTCGATCACACCGTTAAAAGCGGTTTGTAAGACGATGATGGTCAGCCCGATGAGTCCGACCTCGGCAACATGAAACGCCAGTGCGAACACCAGAAACAGAGCCGCAATAGCCTGTACGACGAGTCGTGCGTTGTCACCTGCAGTTCGCCGAGACGCCTCATGATCATCGAACTCCACCAGAATATCGCGTACTTCCTCTGGCAGTTGGGCGCCATAGCCAAAGATTTTGATTTGTTCCAGTAATAGGCACGTGGTGAGACCCATCGCCAGTACTGGCATTGTTACCGGCGACATGCGCCAAAAGAATTCCATGAATTCCCAGCCTGTGTAACTTGCGATAAGCAGATTCTGGGGTTCGCCAACAGTCGTGCAGACGCCACCAAGCGCAGTACCGATAGCTGCATGCATAAGCAAGTTACGTAAGAATCGTCGAAATTTTTCCAACTCGACTTGGCGCTCCTCTTTAATGCTGGAGTCCTCAGAGTGCGTATGTTCATCACTGAAGTGCTTGCCCGAGGCGACTCGGTGATAAACCGAGTAAAAGCCAACGGCGACGCTGATGACGACCGCGGTTACGGTAAGGGCGTCTAAAAATGCGGACAGAACCGCGGATATGAGACAGAACAGAAAAGACAGCAGCTTCTTTGAGCGAACGCCCAGCAAAATTTTAGTAAAGGTGAACAGCAGCAGCTCCTTCATAAAATATATGCCGGCCACCATAAAAATCAGTAACAAAATCACTGGAAATGCGGCTTCAACTTCATGCAATACAGTGGTGGGATTGGTCATACCAAGTACGACGCCTTCGAAAGCGATTAGCCCGCCGGGCTGCAGTGGATAGCACTTCAGTGCCATGGCGAGGGTGAAAATGAACTCCAGCACCAGCACCCATCCGGCGATATAAGGACCAGCTATCAGCAGTAGAATAGGGTTAAGCAGTAAAAAAGCGACGATTGTGATCTTGTACCATTCGGGTGCGTGTCCCAGGAAATTTTGGGTAAAAGAACTAAGAGAGAGGCCTCGCATATATAGACACCTTAATTGTTTTTGATTTTTTGACGAACGTGTGGCCTGTAGGTGCTAAGGGTGGGCGGTTGAAGTTACTCCAACCTCACACATCCTTATCATCGACTGCGTAAGATCTAAAGATAGCTTGCATTGTGGTTGTGCATCAACCGTCAGACACCTGGATTGTGCACCTAGCCGGGACGAAGAATGTGCTATGTTTTTAGTTTCTAATATAAAAAAGTGAACACTCAGATGTGGCCAAACGAACCAGACGAATTTATTCCCAACCATGAGATGTCAGCGGCGGACGATATTGGCGAGGCTTGGTACTTCGCGTTTCTCGGAGGAGAGTTGATCTGTAAGAGTCACCAAGGCGCGCCAGAGCCTATTACCGCAGATGACTTTCGTTGGCTAGGTTTGGAGGTTCGCAGCAAGCATTTTTTAGGGCACTACGGCCCCCGCCCTTGTTTTGCGCTGCGCGTCGCCGGCGAGGTGCCTGAGGGCTTCGCTGCGGTGGGCCTTCGCGGGCTTTTGGGCCGAACAGCACAGTCATTGTTTTATCTCGCTGGTCGTGCCCTCCAGATTGTGGACTGGTCTGAGAATAATCAGTTCTGTGGCCGTTGCGGCAGCGCTACCAAGGATCACAAGAGTGATCGCGCGAAGGTTGGCAGTTGCGGTCTCATTAGCTACCCGAGGCTATCACCGAGCATTATTGTGCTAGTTACTCGTGGCGAGGAGATGCTGCTGGCTCGCAACGCCAATTGGCCGGCCGGTATGTACAGCACGTTAGCGGGGTTTGTAGAGGCAGGGGAGTCTATCGAACAAACGGTGCACCGCGAAGTGATGGAAGAGGTGGGGCTTAAGGTGGAGAATTTACGTTATTTTGGGTCGCAAAGTTGGCCTTTTCCGAATTCGCTGATGCTGGGATTTCATGCAGAGTATAAGTCGGGTGACATCGTTTGCCAGCCCGGAGAAATTGCCGACGCGCAATGGTTTACCGAGAAGTCACTGCCCCAAACACCGCCGAAGACTGCTATTTCGGGTTGGCTTATTCATGAATTTATTCAACAGCATTCGGGTGGGACAAGTTAGGGTCGGAAAGCGGCCATGGTATGAAAAACCCAAATTAAGTGACCACTGGCGCGAAATTGACCTTGCATAAAAGCCATAACCGGGTCGGCCTCACCGCATAAGAGATCCTTTGCCAATGCCTCACTGTCAAAATAAATTGTCATTTCCGGTTGGCTGTCGCAATCCAGAAGCAATTGTGTTTCGCGTACGGCGAACAGGATGCCGCCACTGCCCCAATCGAAGCGAATGCAGGCATCTAAACCGGTGTTATGGTCCGGATTGAAACGCTGAGTGAGAAGGTCGTGCATATCTCGGATTAATTATTGGATCCGCGATTGTACTTGAACCTAACCGGTAATCGAGTCCCATCGCTGAGTGCTGGACGAGGGAACCCTGCACTCTATAAAGTACGCGACCTAAACTTGCTGGCATTCCTGGAAGCGCTATGGACTATGTATTCGACTATCTGATGTTTTTGGCCCAAGCGGCCACTGTTGTGGTGGCGATCATTGTGGTTGCGTCATTTATTGCCGGCGCCAAAATGCGCCAACAAGGCGGTGATCGAGGATTTTTGACGGTGACCAAGCTGAACGATCGTTTGCGCAACCTCCGTTATGTGATGGAAGACGTGCTGCTAACGCCTCAAGAAGCCAAACGTCGACACAAATCCGAGCAAAAAATGCGAAAGGCTATGGACAAAGAGAGCGCGGCCAAGGCCAAGAAGATCGCCAAAGAGCCATCCAATGAGGCGACCGAAACCGACAATCCTGGTCGCGTTTTCGTGGTGCGATTCGAGGGTGACGTTGCAGCGACCGATGTCGATAATTTCAGGCGCGAAATCAGCGCGATATTGACCATGGCGGGTACCGATGACGAGGTTGTTATTTGCTTGGAAAGCCCAGGCGGCATGGTTCACAGCTACGGCTTAGCAGCATCACAGATGATGCGTGTGCGTAATCAGGGCATTCCTTTAACGGCGGTGGTGGATAAAGTGGCGGCAAGTGGTGGGTATCTCATGGCTGCGGTAGCGAATAAAATCGTTGCGGCGCCTTTTGCGGTTGTGGGTTCCATTGGTGTTGTTGCTCAAGTGCCCAATGTGCACCGTTTGTTGAAAAAGAACGACGTTGACGTGGAGGTACTTACGGCCGGCAAGTACAAGCGCACGTTAACCTTGTTGGGGGAGAATACCGAGGAAGGCCGGGAGAAATTTCAGCAGGAACTTGAAGATGTACATGCCCTGTTTCAAGAGTTTGTTGTAGATAATCGCCCCGAAATGGATATCACTGCCGTGGCTACAGGCGAAGCCTGGTACGGTTCGCGAGCATTAGAATTGAATCTGGTAGATAGTTTGGCGACCAGCGATGAATATCTCATGGCTGCTTGCGAGAATAGAGATGTGTTTCTGGTAAGTTGGAAACAAAGCACCAAACCTATCGATCGGCTCTTAGGCAAGGCGGGTGCGGTCCTCGACAAAGTCGATCAATTGCTGGAATTCACGCGCCGCTCTTAGCGCATAAGCTGAGTGCACTGTAACACCCAAAACCGAAGAGGATTAGTCGTATGTCGTTCCGAGCGTTTCAAGTTGAAAAAATGGAAAGCGGATTTGTGCGAAGCGTTATCGAACGTGAAGAGGATGATTTACCTGCGGGTGAATTACTTATCGATGTGCACTACTCGTCGCTGAATTATAAAGATGCCCTGTCCGCTACCGGTAATCCCGGCGTTACTCGGGCCTTTCCACATACACCTGGGATTGATGCGGCAGGGGTAGTGCTCGCAAGCGATGACAGTGAGTTTGCCGTAGGTGATGAAGTTATCGTGATTGGCTTCGACCTTGGTATGGGGACCTCTGGCGGCTTTGGTAAGCGGATTCGAGTGCCCGCGGGTTGGGCTGTAAAAATGCCGCAGGGTATGGATGCGCGCGCAAGTATGCGTATTGGCACGGCGGGTTTTACAGCTGCAGAATGCGTGCAGAAACTGGAGCTGGGCGGAATGACCCCGGCATCCGGCCCCGTGCTTGTCACCGGCGCGACGGGGGGTGTGGGCTCAGTGGCTGTTAAGTTGCTGGCGCAATTGGGTTACGAAGTAGTCGCCGTGACCGGCAAGTCGGATAAACACGACTTCTTGCGCGCTCTCGGTGCGGCGGAGTTTATGACTCGTGAGCAGGCGAGTGAGGGTGCAGAAAAGCCTTTGTTGGCGGAGCGCTGGGGGGGTGTTGTGGACACCGTGGGTGGTGACATTTTGTTTAATGCAGTGAAAAGTTTGCGCTATGGCTGCAGTGCCGCAGCGTGCGGACTGGTTGCAGCCCCTAATTTCGCCGCTTCTGTGCTGCCGTTTATTCTGCGTCATGTGAATTTACTGGGTATCGATTCAGTGCAACTGCCGATAACTGAGAAATCGGCCATCTGGTCGCGGTTAGCAACAGATTGGCGAATGGACTTATCCGATCTCGAAGAAATACTGACATTGGATAGTCTGTCCGCTGCGATAGACCGAATACTGGCGGGGCAGATGGTCGGTCGTGGTGTTGTCGACCTAAATGTTGACAGCTAATCTCGGCGTAGGCTCGGTTGAGCTGCGATTGGACTAGGGTATCGCGATACAACCCAATAGCTGTTGATGATCATCGTCAGCACCGTGGCTGTTTGCAATACCATCGCGGCTGCATCGCTCAGAAGAGCATTCCCGATTGCGATATAGCTTAATAGTAGGGCGAACTCTGAACCCTGGCCGAGCCTAGCCCCAACCTCATGCGCAGTATTTGCAGGCTCACCTTGGATCTTTAATAGCAGGCTGAAAATCAACGGCTTGGATATAACCACTACGCCACCCAGAACCAGAATAGGTAACCACAAGGTGCCAATTAGCCCGATATTAATATCCGCGCCGACGGAAAAGAAAAACAGGATCAGAAAAAAGTCGCGTAAGGGTCGCAGATTCTCCGCGATGTATGTGGCGATTGGACTGGTAGCAAGGCTTACGCCTGCGGTGAACGCGCCTATTTCGAACGACAGATTCAGACCGTGGGCCAAGCTTGCCAGGCCAAGACACCAGCCTATCGCGACCAAAAAAATGTACTCATGAAAAGCGTCAAAGCGTCTTATTAACGGCGCCAATACATAGCGTACGCCGGCGAATCCGCAAAATCCCAGCACCGGCAGCGCAAGCAGAATTCCAGCGAGATTGCGCATTATACCGTTTAATTCCGGAGCTAATTCGCTCATTACAACAATAGCGATTATGGCCAGCAGGTCTTGTATGAGCAGCAGACTGATAACGATTTCGCCAATGTGCCGATGGTGTAGCGCCGTGGTAGGCAGCAGTTTTAGGCCCAGTATCGTGCTGGAGAATGTCACAGCTATACCAACGACAATTGATTCTTTGACGGCGAAACCGAATAGCCAAAAAGTAGATGCGCCGAGAACAAAAAAAGCCACGGTCGTGCCTAAGGCTGTGAGCATCGATTCGCCGAGCATGTTGCGCAATTTTTTGGGTTGCAAATCAAGCCCAACGAGAAACAGCAGAAACATAATACCGATCTCACCGATCTCTTTGAGGTGTTGATCATCGTTTAGTAGAGCCAGTCCGTAAGGGCCTAGCAGGCACCCCAGCACAACATAAGCGATTAACATGGGCTGGCGAGTGTACAAAGCGAGCGTCGCGAGGATCGCGGCGCCGCAGAATATTAGAAAAAACGAATCAATTAGGTTGGGATCTAGCATAGCTAAAGCATAGCATCGCAGCGTTTGTTGTGACGTGGTGCGGGACGGCGCATTCTCGCTGCTGGAATTTAGTTCGGTCGGTCTGAGTACTGATTACGGTAGCCGCCGTTGCCGCAGATCGATGGTTGATGGTTGAGATCGAAGGGCGTCGGCTTATAATAGACGGAGAACGTCCCTACGGAGTCACGATGAGCGAAAATACCTCAGAGAATGAAGAGGCGCAGGAGCCGAGCAACGACGACAGCAAGGCCGATGCCATTGCGATCGCTGTAATTTTCGTCGCTGCGGTGCTTATGGCGGCTCATCTGATCTCGGGTTTCACGATCGATGTGTAAGCACTACCGATAATTTAGATGGCAGCGCTATGAGCTAATCTGCAAGGCTTGGTGACAACAGTCGTCTCGCTTCGTCTAGCGGCAGTTGTTTGCGTTCTGCATAACTCTCCAGTTGATCCTCGTCGATTTTTCCAATGCCAAAATAGCGGCTTTCTGGGTGCGAAAAGTACCAACCACTTACTGCTGCGGCTGGCGTCATGGCATAACTTTCGGTCAGAGCGATACCTGTTCTCGCGGTTGCTTCGAGTAATCGAAACAGAGTTTCTTTCTCGCTGTGCTCAGGACAAGCTGGATAGCCCGGCGCAGGGCGTATGCCTTTGTAACGCTCTTTGATCAGAGCTTCGGAATCGAGATTCTCTGACTTTGCGTAGCCCCAAAAGTGCTGCCTTACCTGCTCGTGTAAGTACTCCGCGAAAGCCTCAGCCAACCGGTCTGCAAGCGCCTTGATCATGATCTGCGCGTAGTCGTCGTCCGCGAATTCTGCAAGAACCGTCTCTATATTTCTGCCGGCGGTAACCGCAAATCCGCCGACATAGTCTGGGGTTCCTTCGGGCGCTATAAAATCAGCAAGACAATAGTTGGGGCTAAGGTCGTCGGGCTTGGGTGCTTGCTGGCGCAAGTGGTGCAATTGCGTGAGGGGCTGTAGACGTGACTCATCAGTAAATAGTGTGATGTCGTCGGTGCCGCTGCGATTGGCGGGCCAAAAACCGTACACTCCAGCAGCGGTTAATCGTCCATCATCGATGAGCCACTGCAGACGTGATTTAGCATCGGCAAACAGCTGCGTAGCTGCCTCGCCGACAACCTCGTCATCAAGAATCGCGGGATAACGCCCGGCCAGTTCCCAGGTCATGAAGAATGGCGTCCAGTCAATATACGGCGTGAGTTCTGTGAGACTGGGCGCGATTTCGCACACGCCGATTTCTGCGGGTACGGGAGGCCGATAGTCTGACCAGTCGAGTGCTGCTGCATTAGCTCGGGCATCGCTTAAAGCGAGGAAGGCACGTTTTTCACGCCGAGCATCAACGCGAGTACGAATCAACGCATACTCTTCACGAATCTCTTTAGCGTAGTTTTCGTAGTGCTTGTTATCAGCCAGCAGACTCGCCGCGACGTTGACCGCGCGCGACGCATCGGAGACATAGACCGTTGCCCGATTCTGATACTCCGGGGCTATCTTAGCCGCGGTATGCGCTTTACTCGTTGTGGCACCGCCGATCAGCAGTGGAATTTTCAGGCTACGGCGCTGCATTTCCTTCGCGATATGCACCATCTCGTCGAGTGAGGGCGTTATGAGGCCAGAAAGGCCGATCACATTCGCATCGCAGTCCACTGCGGTTTGAATGATTTTATCGGCCGGGACCATAACCCCAAGATCGATCACCTCATAGTTATTGCATTGCAAAACCACGCCAACGATATTTTTACCGATGTCGTGTACGTCACCCTTTACCGTGGCCAGAACGATTTTGCCCTTTGCCGATCTCTCGCGATCTGGGTTGCGCAGCTTTTCTTCCTCGATGAAGGGCACTAAGTGGCCTACAGCTTGTTTCATTACGCGTGCGCTTTTTACGACCTGGGGTAAGAACATTTTGCCGCTTCCAAACAAGTCACCTACCACGCCCATGCCATCCATTAGTGGCCCCTCGATCACTTCCAGCGGATGTTCGGCCTGTTGGCGTGCTTCTTCGGTATCGGCGACAATAAAGTCGGCAATTCCTTTCACTAAGGCGTGGCCTAAGCGTCCGTGGACATCGAGCTCCCGCCAGGCTTCTTGTGGTTGCTCGCCGGTTTTGTTGTCAGCGGTATCGGCCAACTCTTGCGCGATCTCTAACAAACGCTCCGTGGCGTCCTCGCGTCGATTCAACACAAGATCTTCGACCGCATCGCGCAAGGCCGTTGGTAGTTCTTCGTAAATGCCCAGTTGCCCTGCGTTGACGATGCCCATAGTCAACCCTGCTTGAACGGCGTGGTAAAGGAATACCGTATGTATGGCCTCGCGCACCAGATTGTTGCCGCGAAAAGCGAAAGAGACATTGCTCAGGCCGCCGGAAGTGCTGGCACCCGGCAAGTTTTGGTGTATCCAGCGTACCGCCTCGATGAAATCTACGGCGTAGTTGCGATGTTCATCGATACCTGTACCAATGGCGAAAATGTTGGCATCGAAAATAATGTCTTTGGGTGGCACGCCTACGTGCTCGGTAAGGATACGATAGCTGCGTTCGCAGACCTCTATCTTACGTGCCTGAGAATCTGCTTGGCCCTTTTCGTCGAACGCCATTACGACCATCGCGGCTCCGTATTCCAGACATTTCGCGGCAGCAGTAATGAAGGCCTGTTCGCCTTCTTTGAGGCTGATCGAGTTGACGATCGCCTTGCCCTGAACACATTTTAGCCCAGCTTCGATGATTTCCCATTTGCTGGAATCGAGCATGATAGGTACGCGCGAAATATCAGGCTCTGCGGCGATCAGGTTGAGGAAATGCACCATGGCTTGTTCGCCGTCCAACATGCCCTCGTCCATGTTGATGTCTATGATCTGCGCGCCGTTTTCAACCTGTTGGCGCGCGACCTTCAGCGCTTCATCGTATTTGTTTTCGCGTATCAGGCGTGCGAAACGGGCTGAGCCTGTTACATTGGTGCGCTCTCCAACGTTGACGAACAGGCTGTCAGGGCGCAATTTGAGTGGCTCCAGCCCAGACAATTTCATTACATCACCGGCTTGTGTGCTCTCGGGTCCCGAGTATTCCCTTGGAGCAAAGTCAGCGACCACTTCGGCGATGGCGCTGATGTGTTGCGGTGTCGTTCCGCAGCAGCCGCCAATAATATTCAACCAGCCCGATTCGGCGTACTCTCTGACGATATCCGCCATTTGTTCCGCGGTTTGCGTGTACTCACCAAAGGCGTCGGGTAACCCGGCGTTAGGATGCACGCTTACTGCGCCGGAGCAGAGCTTGGACAGCTCGGCGACATAGGGCCGCAGTTGCTCGGCACCGAGTGCGCAATTCAGACCTACAGCAAGTGGTTTGGCGTGCTCGATCGAGTAGAGAAATGCTTCGCAGGTCTGGCCTGACAAAGTGCGGCCGCTGGCGTCTGTAATGGTTCCAGAGACGATAAGAGGTAATGCCTCTCGAAGCTCAGCGTTCACTAGATTTGCCGCGTAGATGGCCGCCTTAGCGTTGAGCGTATCGAATACTGTTTCGATTAAAAAAATATCGGCACCGCCAGCAGCTAGCCCACGCATAGCTTCGGTGTAAGTGTCCACCAACTCGTCAAAGCAAATGTTTCGAAATCCCGGCTGATTCACATCTGGAGAGAGGCTGGCGGTGCGGTTGGTTGGGCCAATACTGCCAGCGACAAAACGAGGTTTATCGTCTGTGTGGTAATGCATAGCGCTACTTTTAGCGATCTGCGCTGCCGCATGGTTCATTTCGTAACATATATTCTCGGTGCCGAAATCCGCCTGGGCGACGGTTGTTGCGTTAAACGTATTCGTGCAGATGATGTCGCTACCGGCTTCCAGATAGCTGCGATGCACCTCTTCAACAATATTGGGACGGGTTAGACAGAGAATGTCGTGATTACCCTGCAGCGGCAGATGGTGGTCGGCGAAGCGCTGGCCGCGGTATTCCGACTCTTCAAGTTTGTAACCCTGGAAGGCTGTTCCGTAAGCGCCGTCCAGTAGAAGGATACGCTGCCGGATAAGACTCTGCAGCAGGGCTGTTGTTGAAGTCGAAGGGTCTGTGCGCTGATTCGCAGCGGCCTTAGCGATGGCCATAGGGAAACTCAGATAGTTACTAATCGGTCACCCTAGCCAAGGTCGGGCCGGTGAACAACTGAAGTACTTGGATGCTTGTTTGAGCGAAACTAATAGTGACCTATCTGATCAACCGGCTCAGGTATATAATGATCGCGACCGAAACAGCATGTGCGACCTATTTATCAGAGCGAATGCAACAACCATGATCGATATTTCATCCAGTGCCCAGATTTATCTGCAAGGACTTTTGGCTAAGCAAGACGAAGCTGATGTCTCAATCCGCATATTTGTAGCCCAGCCGGGCACGCCGCAAGCTGAGACTTGTATCGCCTACTGCCGTCCAGGTGAAGAGCAGGAAGGGGACATTGCTGTCGAATACGAAGGCTTTAGAGCCTGGTTCGAGGGTCGCAGTGAGCCGTATCTAGAGGACGCCGAGGTCGACTATCAGGAGGACCAGATGGGTGGTCAGTTGACGATCAAAGCACCGAACGCGCGGGTACCAAAAGTGGGTCCGGATGCACCCATAGAAGATCGTGTTAACTACGTGCTTTACAATGAAATTAACCCCGGTTTGGCGGCGCATGGGGGTGTGGTATCGCTGGTTGAAATCACCACAGAAAACCGCGCGGTGTTGCAGTTCGGCGGCGGCTGTCAGGGTTGTTCTGCAGTCGATATAACGCTAAAGAGCAGCGTCGAAGGCACGCTGTTGGAACAGGTTCCCGACCTTACCGGTGTGATTGACCATACCGACCATTCGTATACGGAAAACGCGTACTTCAGCTGAGCCACGACTAAAGAAAAAGCTTAATCGAAGCGTCTTTCTAGGTGCCGGTGCAGATCATGCAGCATGGCCTCGGTTTCTGCCCAGCCCACACACGCATCGGTAATTGATACGCCATACTCAAGAGAATCTGTTGCGACCATGCTTTGATTACCTGGACGCAAATGGCTTTCAATCATCACGCCTGTGATGTCGTCGTTGCCATCCGCGATCTGTGCGCCTACGCAGTTCAAGACGGCCTGCTGGTTTCTGTGATCCTTATTCGAGTTTGCATGCGAGCAATCCACCATGATTGAGGGATTGAGGCCAATCGATTCCAGTCTGCCTCTGCATTGTTCGATGTCGCTAACGTCATAGTTCGGACCATGCGAACCGCCTCGCAAAACGATGTGGGCGAAAGCGTTACCACGTGTATGCACCACGCTTACTTGACCGGTAGCGCTAATGCCCAAGAATCGATGGGGCTGAGCTACGGATTGCAAAGCGTTAATGGCGACATCCAGTGAACCGTCGGTACCGTTTTTGAAGCCCACAGCGCAGCTCAAGCCCGAAGCCATCTCGCGGTGGGTCTGTGATTCCGTAGTGCGGGCACCGATAGCGCTCCAGGAAAACAACTCTTGCAGGTATTGTGGCGTAATCGGGTCCAATGCTTCGGTGGCAAGAGGCACGCCTAAGGCAGCGATATCTAAAAGTAGCTCTCTGGCAATATGTAGGCCCTGATCGACCTTGAA
>DEBN01000162.1 GCA_002348825.1 Gammaproteobacteria bacterium UBA2955 | reverse complement strand
ACAGTGAATGCGCGCAACGCTACGACCAATCGTCCAATTGCCTGTTCCCGTGTGGTACCGCGAGCGATGATCTTGGCCAATAACGGGTCGTAGTAAGGCGACACCACCTGCCCCTCCCGATAGCCCGTCTCGATTCGCACCCCATGCAATTTCGGTGGACGAAAGACCACCAGCTTACCGGTTGACGGAAACAACGTTTGCGCGTCTTCAGCATACAACCTCGCTTCCATAGCGAAACCCTGCAGTGGCGCTTGAGCAGGCAAGTGACCACCAGCAGCTAAAGTGATCTGCGCAGCAACCAAATCAACACCGGTGACTTCTTCAGTAACCCCATGCTCAACCTGGATGCGGGTATTCATCTCTAAAAACCCAACCTCACCATCCGGCGTAAACAAGGTCTCTACGGTCCCCAAATTGTTATACCCAAGGCGCCGACATATGCTGCTGAGCTCCTCAGCGCGTTGCTCCATGGGCTCCCGCTCATACCCGGGCGCTGGGCTTTCTTCTATCAGCTTTTGGTGCCGTCGCTGCACCGAGCAATCGCGCTCGTATAGGTGCATGGCGTTGCCGTGCAAATCGGCCAAGATCTGGAACTCGACGTGGCGCGGCCTGTCAATCCAGCGCTCTAGAAAAACCCCTGCGGATGCGAACGCGCGCTGGGCGGTCTCTACCGCTGCACTAATCGCGCCGGACAGTTCTTGCCGAGTCTGTACCACATGCATACCAATACCACCGCCACCCCCAGAGGGTTTGACAACCACCGGCAACCCGACCTCGGCAACAAAGGCCTCGGCGGCGGCCATATCCTCAATCAAGCCGCTGCCGGCGAATACGGGCATACCGGCATCCCCGAGCATGCGCCGGCCATTGACCTTGTCGCCCATTTGTTCGATCCAACGCGGCTCAGGCCCAATAAATGTCATACCTTGACCAATTACCGCCGTCGCAAAGCCAGCATTTTCTGCGAGAAAACCGTAGCCCGGGTGTACCGCATCTGCCCCCGCCGCTGCTGCTGCCGCCAATAGTTGCTGCTGGTCTAGGTAGGATTCTGCTGCAGTATTACCGCGCAAAGGCCATGCTTCGGTGGCCTCCGACAGGTATGGTGCTTCGCTGTCTGCTTCGGAATACACAGCCACGCTGGCGATGTTGAGCGTCTGACAGGCACGAATAATCCGTCGAGCAATGGCCCCGCGATTCGCGACCAATACTTTGCTGAGCATCCTACGCCTCGATGTGTCTGACCCTGTTACAGGGTCAACTGTTCGCCGGTTAACCGGTTATACGCTTCCAGATAACGGGCAATACTTTGTTCGACTACTTCCTCGGGCAGCTCTGGCCCAGGAGGGGTCTTGTCCCAGTCACCTGCGCTTACGACGGTTTCGAGATAATTACGCACAATCTGTTTATCAAAACTGTTCTGCTCGCGGCCGGGTTCCCAGTCATCTGCGGGCCAAAAGCGTGAACTGTCCGGAGTAAAAATTTCATCGATCAAAAGCGGCTCCGCCTGGCCATCGATCTGGCCAAACTCGAACTTCGTGTCCGCAAGGATAATGCCGCGCTCTGCCGCAAAGTCGCGAGCGGCGGAGTACAGCGACAACGTTTTGTCCTGTAACCACTCCATGAGCTCGGCACCGACCACTTCAGCACCTTCGTCAAAACTAATGTTTTCGTCATGACCGTCGGTGGCCTTAGTGGACGGCGTAAATAATGGCTCTTCCAGCCGGTCGCTGTTTCGCAGACCCTGCGGCAAAGCGATGCCGCAGACAGATCCAGACCGTTGGTAATCCTTCCATCCACTGCCTGTGATATAGCCTCGAGCGATACACTCGATGGGCACAACTTCGGTGCGGCGACACAACATAATGCGGCCACGCAACTGCTCCTGTTCAGCAGTCGTTAGGCCAGGCACATCCGCTACATCAGTACTGATTAAGTGATGCGGTACCGTGCTGGCAAAATGGTCAAACCAGAACTTAGAAATCTGCGTCAACACCACGCCCTTACCTGGCAGGCCGTTACCCATGACAACATCAAACGCGCTGATCCGATCTGTGGCAATAATGAGAAGCGCACCCTCGCCCGACGTCAATTCGACATCATATAGGTCGCGCACTTTACCCGAACGTTTGTTGGGCAGATTTAGATCTGTGCTGAGTACTGCTGTAACCACTGTTACTCCTTATCGTTTGTATCGAAGCGCTCATACCTGGGTACTTTTTTTACCTGAGGTGGAACGTTATGACGCTATGCGTCTAGCATTACCTTGGCGCGACATGTTGACGAAAAGCCTGCGCCGAAACGAGACAACTTAAGCCCAGTTGCTTATTTCCTCAACTATTTTATCGCCGCTCAGGCGGGTTTTAAGCGGCGCTGCCTCCGTCTGCAGAGTAGACGGATCCAGTGATAAAGGCGCTTTCGTCACTGGCCAAAAACAACATTAAGTTGGCAATGTCTTGGGGCTCAGCGTAGCGCTGCATTGGGATGCCCGCTGTCAGTACTTGCACGGCTTGTTCCGGCTCATCCGGACTCAAGCCTTGTTCGATCGAGCGCATCATGCGCGTGTTTACGGGCGACGGATTAACCGTATTGACGCGGATGCCCTCTGGCGCAAATTCCTTAGCCGCCGATCGCATCAAACCAATTACCGCGTGTTTGCTGGTGGCGTAAGGGGCTAATCGGGGCGCACCAGTGAGACCAGCAATGCTAGACGTTATAATGACACTGCCACCGCCGCGCCGACGCATGGCCGGGATCGCTGCACGCAAACCTAGGAACGGGCCTTTGACATTTATCGCCATCAGTTCGTCAAAGCGTTGCTCCGGATAATCCAGCAAGCTCGCAACATTGCCCTCGATACCGGCATTAGCCAGAAACACGTCCAAGCCACCGTAGCGCTGGGTCGCGGTATCAACCATGGCTTGGTTATCTGCCGCCTGGGTAACATCGCCGACAAGGTAACTGACACGGTTACTGCCGAGCCGCGTGCAAGTCTCGGCCAATGCATCTTCATCGAGGTCGACCAGCAGCACATAGGCACCTTCTTGCAGGAAACGCTCAGCCGCGGCAGCGCCAATGCCACCTGCACCGCCGGTAATAATTGCCACTTTTTCTTCTAATCGCATCGCGAGCCCCCTAAGTTGTTCGATTAAGCGAGTTAACTGCCGGCGAACGCCAGACCAAAGTCCTCCAGCACATCCTCTATGTCTTCTATACCCACCGACACGCGCACTAGCGTATCTGCAATGCCCATTTCTTTGCGCACCTTGGCACCCACCTCGTGGTAGATGCTTTGCGAGACCGGAATGACGAGCGTACGGTTGTCGCCTAAATTGGTGGATTTAATGGCCACTTGCAACGCGTTCAGGAATTGCCAGAGATCACGCTCTGGTGCCAATTCGAAACTGAGGATCGCGCCACACCGCCCGAACAGCGCCCGACACCGCTGGTGCTGAGGATGATGTGACAGCCCCGGATAGTACACTGCGTTAACACAGCTCGCTGGTTGGCCCGCCAAAAACTCCGCCAAGACCTGAGCGTTCGAACACTGCCGATCCAGGCGCAGAGCCAAAGTCTCCGCGCCCTTACTTATGTCATGAGCAGATTGGGCGCTCAGCGCCGCGCCGAAATCCCGCAGGCCTTTTTTACGTATCTGCACGATCCCCCAAAGGGCGCTATCACCGTTTTGGTATTCATCGTAAATGTTAGCAAACGCGTTCCAATCAAAGTTTCCCAGCTCGGTAACCACGCCCCCCAGCACGTTGCCGTGACCGCTGATGTACTTCGTGAGACTGTTGATAGCCAAACTCGCACCAACCTGACGCGGCTGGAATAAGAACGGCGATGTCATCGTGTTATCGACAACGTAGATCAACCCCCGTTGTTGGCAAAGTTCGCCAATTGCCTCGAGGTCCGCAATCTGCGTACGCGGGTTGGCTATGGTTTCAACAAACACCATTTTAGTTTGAGCGGTGATCGCATTCGCCACGTTTGCAACATCGGTTGCATCGACAAAACTGACGTCTAGGCCTTGGCGTCCGAAGCTATTAAACAAACTGGTGGTGTTGCCAAACAGAAATGCGCTCGAGACCACATGGTCGCCAGCACGCAGCAACGCAAACATGGTCGTACCTATGGCCGCCATGCCGGTACCGAAACACACTGAGCCTAGCCCACCTTCCATCGCGGTGATTTTCTTCTCGAGTGCGCCAACGGTGGGGTTAACCTGCCGGCCGTAGGTATATCCAGGCTTTACTCCCTGAAAAACCGCGGCCAACTCTTGGGCATCATCAAAACTAAAGGCCACGGAATCGTGAACGGGTTTGTGCACGGCCCCGTGTTCTACACCCCCCAGACGGTCGCTGTGCACAATTTTGCTAGTAAAGCCTTTCACAATTTTCCTATGCCTTGCAGTGCGATCAGCCCACGTAATTTCCAAGGCTGATCCCCAAAGGACTTAGTGTATCAGCATCCACAACGAAGCTAACCGTCTCGGTACGCCACCCTTTACCATCATCGGCTCATTTGCTAGCTCACCATAGGACCCAGCCAACCGGCATGGCAACGCCTCTATATTGTAGGCTTAAACCATTCCCCCAATCGGCTAAACAGCTTCCGCCTTAGGCTATAGGTTCCGCCTGCACAAAGGGCATTGGCCAGATCGGAAAGACCCGCGCAAGCGCGGACAGCGCCAAGGCGTGTTTCAACTCACCACTGCCCACCGCACCGCGCACCTGCTCTTGGGTCATGAATTCCAGCGCGATTGACTCACCCTCGCCTAAATCTTGAGACTGTGCGCGATAGACATCTTCTGCCAACCAGTGATGACACAGGTGATTATGAAAAGCCGGATTGGGTTCGACCGCACCCAGATAACGCCACTTATCGCTGACATAACCGGTTTCCTCTAAAAGCTCCCGCGCTGCAGCGATTTTTGAATCTTCACCCGGGTCCACCATGCCACCCGGCGTCTCCAACGTAGTGTAGCCGACACCGAATCTATACTGTCTGATCATCAGGCTTCGTCCGTCCGCATCCAGAGCGACCACATTCACCCAGTCCACCGATTCCAGCACCAGACGTTCAAATACTTTGTCGTTACGCGGGTTACGCAATTTATCAATGCGCTTTTCAAACAGCATCAGTCCAGCGTCTTCATACCGCGACCCAAGGCGCTGCCAATCCAGTTCGTGCGGCTTCGATATCTCACTCATACCGAACCACCATTGCTCCAATCTGCACGAAACGGCTGCATACCCTGTTGTCCGGCCGCCTCAGTCCAAGGTTTCACGTGGCGCTCAGCGCCTACTTCCTGCAGCGCGAGTTCGACGTTCGAATACTGACTCAGAGTTTCCAGCGACCGCTTGGTCGGCTCGATCATTTGCCACGCGCCTTGACGGGCATTGGCCAACGCCTGACTGGGATTCACCCAATGACCGTCGTCCGCTGTTTCATCCGTATCCGCAAACGCATTTTGGTCCACCGGCATGGCCGCCAGGAAAAACCGCGTATCAAAGCGACGAGGCACCGACGGTGGGGTGATCCAGTGGCTGAAATAAACCAACCGATCCGATGCGATGGTCACGTGCTGCTGTTGCAGCACAGCAGCCCATGTAATGTCGCCCTTGAGAAGACTTTGGCGAGACGCTGCGACACTGTCGTGTTGCCCCGAGTCCAACTGTATCGGACCTGCGGCGTCATTCGCCAACAACACCCCGCACTCTTCAAAACACTCCCGAGCTACGGCTACCCAATACCTTAGGCCGCCTGCATTCACGCCCAGCCGCGCACTTGCATCCTGGTCACTTAACATCGGGCATAAATCCGGCTGCCAATCGTCTTCATCGACCTTGCCACCCGGAAATACATGCAGATCAGGAAAATCGCCGCGCCCCGGACGCTTCACCATATAAACCTGCAACCCAGACGGGTTGTCTCGTACCAACATGACGGTAGCTGCCAGTCGAATATTTTCTCGCTGCAGTGGTTGCACCCTAACGCTCCTTGGTTCCCCGACTAAAATTCTTGCCCAAAAGTGTTTGTTTTAATTCGCTATTGATAGCCACGAGACACCCGCTTTTGCAACGCCGCGAACAAGAACTCGGCCAAAATTGCGAGCATTGCTGCCGGTATGGCGCCACGCAGTATCATATCGGTGTCGTTCAGCGACAACCCAACAACAATCGGTTCGCCCAATCCCCCTGCACCGATAAATGCCGCTAACGTCGCGGTACCAATACTGATAACCGCCGCTGTGCGTATCCCGGCAAAGATCATCGGCAATGACAGCGGCAAGCGCAAATGCCGCAACTGTTGCCAGCGAGTCAGGCCAAGGGCCTCAGAGACACGAACAAGTGTTGGATCTACAGTGGCTAGGGCAGTCACCGCATTACGCACAATGGGCAGCAGCGAATACAGAAACAACGCGACAACCGCTGGCGTAAAGCCAATACCAAAAATCGGAATCATCAGCGCCAGCAGCGCCAGAGAGGGCACAGTTTGTAGTAGTCCACAAAAGTACACCACCGCGTCCGCCAGCCGCCTATTGGCAAAAACCGCGAGGGCAACAGCGAGCCCAATAACAATTGCGGCCACCAGGGCCAAACCGGTCAATTGCAGATGTCGGATCACATGCCCGGCCATATCCGTCCATAGCGTTGCAGTCGCCGACTGTCGGGCGAGGTCATTTACGCCCAGTGTCTCGCGATGGGTATCAATAAATTCGCTGGCCACCTCCGCATAACTTTTACCCACCACGGCAACCTCAGCATTCAACTGCTGCATGGTTGAGGCGTCCATCAAGCCGGCCAGCCGCCGCACCGATTCTGCGGCCAAGGGCGCATCCCGGAGCCATGCCGAGCGCACCAACGGCGCCGCCATATAGGCGGGAAAATACGCCAAGTCATCTTCTAGCACGCGCAGCGGATAGCGGCTCAATTCACCATCCGTGCTGTAGGCATCGGTCGCATCGATGGCGCCATCGGCAATCGCCTGATACGCCAAAGCGTGCTCAATTCCCTCAACCCTGTGTGGCAGCGCATAGCGTTTGGACAATCCTGGCCATCCATCCCCGCGCTCAAGAAACTCATGACTAAACACTAGACGCAGCTTTGGGTATTTGGCCAAATCACCGATGTTGCGCAACTCCAACGACTCGGCGAGCTGGCGCCGTACTGCTATGGCGTAAGTATTGTTAAATCCAAGCTGCGGCATTAGATGCAATCCCCGCTCGGCTATCACCGCATTAAGATCGTCCCGATCGGTCACCTCGGGCCGCTGCAAAATCGCTTGAGACAGCGTTCCGGTGTACTCGACGTACAAATCAATTTCGTTATTCAACAACGCTTGATAGCAAATCAAGGTACCGCCCAATCCAAAGGCCCGCTCAACAGCGATGCCTTGACCCTCCAGCAACTGCGCGACGATCTCTGCCAGCAGGTAATTTTCAGCAAAGTTTTTGCTCGCTACCCGGACAGGTTCAACCTCAGCGGCCGGGAGCGCCGGCGCCAAAACCAAAAAGGCGATCAAAACTGCGCTGCGCACTCTACGCAACACTGGCGATCAACCGCTCGACATAGGGGCTCGCTGGATCTGCAAAGACATCATCCGGCGATCCGCTTTGAACAATCCGGCCCTGATCCAACACCACCAAAACGTCTGCTAGACGTCGCGCCTCTCTGATGTCGTGAGTGACCAGTAGGGTACTAACCGCATGCATCTGTTGCACTTCCTCGAAACGCTCGTAAAGCCCAAGTCGGGTTACCGGATCCACCGCGGAAAACGGCTCATCCAACAGCAACATATCTGGACTCAGCATCAAGGCCCGACACAGCCCAAGGCGCTGTTGTTGACCCCCGGACAACTCTCGAGGCGGTCGATCTGCGACATTCGCCGGTAGCGCCATAGCCTGCAGCAATTCGGCAAAACGTTGTTGGATTCGTTGTTCCGACCACCCAAGCAAGCGCGCCACCAAAGTAACGTTGTCGCGCGCTGACAAATGCGGAAATAACCCCGCACCCTGCACTGCATAGCCAATACGATGACGAAACTGCTGCAACTGATGCTGCGGAATGGGCTCACCAAAGACCTGCAGTGAGCCACTATCCGGACGTTCCAGGGCATTCACCATCTGTAATAACGTTGTCTTACCGCTGCCGCTAGCTCCGACGATTGCCGTGGTTTGTCCACTGGGTAAAGCAAGCGACAACTCGTTGAAAACCACCAACTCACCAAATTTTTTACTCACCCCATGAAAGCTCACGCATGCGTCAGAAGGCGATGTCATTACGCTCACCTTTACGCGCCTGATGACTCAGGGTAACGCTCACTCAACGCGCGCCCGTACTCACGCAATTGTTGCATATGCCCAAGTTTTAACGTTTCGCCCGCAGCTTCCAATGTTGCGCTAAGTTCATCGAGCCGGGCGTGGAACTGCTGCAGGTTCAGCCAATCGCCCTCGCCATGGAGTTTGCGCGCGACGAATTCTTCCCATTGCCCCTGCTCTTTAGAGTCCAGTAAATCCGGGTGACTGCGCGCCTTCATGCGCTGCACCAGCGGCATCAGGCGCGGGTCGCTGAAGTCCATCTCAGGCCAGTCGCCCTGCCGCCGACTTGCATGGAAGTGCAGGCAACGCGAGCGATCCTCATCTTGCAAAAATCCCTGATAAAGAGCGGCATCTACGTCATCGGCGGGCTGCTGTTTCGGCTGCGTATAGACGCGCCTGATTTTCTGCATCAGCCCTGGTTGTTTTAATCGTCGCGCACGCTCTTTTATATCGCGCATATTCAGCTGTAACCGCTGAATATTCTCGTCATCGAGTACATCAATCGGAGCGATAAATGGGCAGCGATTGATTTTGATCTCTTTCAGGGGCGGCCGGTCGCGCTGACCAGAGGTGAACAATTGGTTACGGATCTCGTGCTCGGATTGCTCAAGCAAAGAAGTTATGTCCTGCGCCAGATCGACGACAATTACGGAATTGGTATTGGTCGGATGCCGAGTCAATGACACTACCGGCGCAACCCCAAAACGCTCGCGCGGGTAAATGCCACTCACATGCACAAGCAACTGCGAACCGTAAGGTTCCAGCACCTCACGCACAGCCCGCTTGTTGCGGAGCGCGAAATAGTAGTCGAATAGCTTGGGTTGCTGCTGCTTGATCAAACGCGCCATCGCGATTGTGGCATGGACATCTGCTAGGGCATCGTGCGCATTGCTATGGCCAATGCCATTCGCTTTGGTGAGCTCTTCTAACTTATAGACGGGCAGCCCGTCCTCGTTTTGTGGCCAGTGAATACCGTCGCGGCGCAAGCCTCCCGCTGCTCTCACGAGATCCAAAATATCCCACCGCGAGCAGCCGTTTTGCCACTCTCTTGCGTAAGGATCAAACAAATGTCGGTACAACCCGTAACGCACGAATTCGTCGTCAAAACGCAGACTGTTGTACCCCACTACGCAGGTCTCAGGGACGGTGAACCGGCGCGTGATCTCTTCCCAAGCTTGCACCTCGGGAATTCCTTCGCGCTGTAATGTCTCGGGCATAATCCCTGTGACTAAACACGCCTCTGGATTCGGCAACACGTCTTCCCCCAAACGCACGTAGGTACACAACTCGTCTCCGATAACGTTCAAATCCTCGTCGGTACGCAGCCCTGCCACTTGCACCATACGGTCCCATTTAGGGTCGGTACCAGAGGTTTCTAAGTCGTACCAATAGAAAGAGCTCGTCATGTCCTTTAACCTTTAACGCGTGAAACAACCATACCCGAATATAAAAACCTTAGCCCTGTTGCTTGGACCCACTCTGGCGGTGTTTTGCAGCGTGGTATTCTATTTCACAACTCAGAACATCGCTGCATCACTTACTCTGGGCATAACCCTGTGGGTGGTCGTATGGTGGATTTTCGAGCCCATACCAATACCAGTAACCTCGTTACTGCCCATGGCCTTACTACCCATGTTCGGCATTATCAGCGCCAAGGAACTGGGGGCGGCCTATGGCAATCCGCTGGTTTTGCTGATGCTGGGAGGATTTCTAATCGCGACAGCGCTCGAACGCAGCGGCGCTCATCGTCGTCTTGCGGTGTTTATGGTGCGCATGTTCGGTGGTAGCAGTCCCCGCCGCTTGGTGCTGGGCTTTATGTTCGCGAGCGCAGCCTTGAGCATGTGGATCTCTAATACATCCACCACACTGATGTTATTGCCCGTCGCCTTGGCAGCTCTGGAAAGTACCGACGACAAACGCCTTGCTACACCGTTGCTTTTAGGCATCGCCTATGCGGCAAGTATTGGCGGCATTGGTACACCTATCGGCACACCGCCGAACATGGTTTTTATGGGCGTGTATAACGAGGTCAGTAACAACGCCATCTCTTTTGGGCAATGGATGTTATGGGCGCTGCCAGTGGTGCTTGTACTGCTGCCCATTGCTGGCTTCTGGGTTACCCGCAATCTTTCCGCAGGCGCGGAGATTGCGCTGCCGGAGACAGGCGTTTGGCGAACAAGCGAGCGACGCGTGCTCATCGTCTTCGCCATTACCGCACTATTATGGGTCACTCGAACCGGCCCCTTTGGCGGTTGGTCACAGTTATTCCAGTTGCCCTACACCAACGACGCTATGGTGGCTTTTCTTGCGGTCATCGCGTTGTTCGTCATCCCCAACGGCGAACGCGATACCGATACCGGTGAATCCTCACGTTTGCTCGACTGGCAAACCGCCGAGCGCATTCCCTGGGGCATGCTATTGCTGTTCGGCGCAGGTATTACCATCGCGACCGCCTTCACCAATTCAGGGCTAAGCAATCTGATCGGCTCCGCCCTAGAGGCGCTGTCGAGCTTACCGATCTTGCTGATGATCGCGACGATCTGCCTGGCTGTTACCTTCCTCACTGAAGTGACGAGCAATATGGCCACCACTGTTCTGCTCATGCCTATCCTTGCCGCCGCCGCCATCGGCGCGGGCCTAGACCCTATTTTATTGATGATACCTGCGGCTATGAGCGCGTCTTGCGCGTTCATGTTGCCAGTGGCGACGCCGCCCAATGTTGTGACCTTTTCTACCGGCCGCTTCTCAATTCAGGACATGGTCCGCGAAGGCTTGGCACTGAATCTGATCGGTGTCTTGGTGATCAGCTCGGTCTGCGTTTTGCTGCTGCGCTAACCGCCGTTGCCGTAGGCTCTGCATTTGCTCCGCGCGATCCCTCGCCGACAGCTCGGTAAGTGCCCAGACCTGCTGATAAAAGTTTTGCCAGTCGCTGTCTACATCGGCAAACATCTGCGCGAATGCGCCAATCCAATCTTCATAGGTGCCCAGCGATAACAACCACGCATTATTAAAGCGCTCGCCCATCAGGCCATCAAAGCGCCCGTCGCCAAGTTGCCCGCGGTTTCGGGCATAACAACCTTGCCAGTGG
Organism: Gammaproteobacteria bacterium UBA2955; assembly: GCA_002348825.1. Classification (GTDB taxonomy): domain Bacteria; phylum Pseudomonadota; class Gammaproteobacteria; order Pseudomonadales; family Azotimanducaceae; genus UBA4421. The sequence goes on along the minus strand of DEBN01000162.1, from coordinate 5,679 downwards.
GAACGCAGCATATCGCGCTGCCGCAGGCGCTCGCTGACTGAACCAGATTGCAGTCGATACAGGTTGGTTAGGTCGTCCTTTGCGGCTAACGCAAAGGCCTTGAAACGCTGCCACGCCGCTTGGCGCTGTTGCCAACGGACAAAGCGCGGCTGAACGGCCTTGTCCTCCTGGGCCGACAGCCACACGCGCACGCCTTGACTACCGACAAAACTGGCAAAACTCTCGTTAAACGCCACATCGTCTTTGAGCCAAACTTTGCTGTGCGCTAATTCATGGAACAGCAGATTTGCTAACGCAGGTTCGCTGTAAAACACGAAGCTGCTGAGCAACGGATCGTCGAACCAGCCCAGCGTAGAATACGCGGAAACACCACCTATATAGATATCAAAGCCCTTGCGGGCGTAACGAGCAGCAAAAGTTTGTGCATCAGCTTGGTTGAAGTATCCTCGATAAGGCGCGCACCCCACCAGCGGATAACACCATTGTTCGCTGCGCATCACCAAAGGCGGTGCGGCAAAAACATTCCACACCACATGGTCGCGTTCGAGCGGCACATACCGTTGGTATCGATCCGCAACCACCAACTGCAGTTCCTGTTCGGCGAACTGAAGCATCGATCGAACAGTTTCAAGTCGGGCACGCAGTTGCGCGGATGTTGCGGGGTCTTTCAGCACGGCATCTATTGACTCGCTGCGTTGTAATAAAGCCCATTGACCCAACGCGGCCTGATGGTAGAAACGCAACGACTCGCAGCCACTGATTAAGCAACACAGTAAGACCCCAACGGCAAATTTTTTGGTCTTCACAAGTTGCCGCGACCACCGCACAGTGCCACCATTGTGATAACAATTTTTCTCAGGAGTATTATGCATCTTCTCAAAGGCTTTCTAGCTTGCGCTGCATTGTTAGCGGCCACGGTCAGCGTGTGTATCGTGCTGACTTGGTGGGCATTCAAGCTGAACTTTACCAAGAATGAAGCGCGGTCCGAGCTTAAGCAGAGGATGGATGACATAATCATTTGGTGGACTAGCGCCAATCGACTGATGATCAAATTTTTGGGCTTAACCACTGCCAATGTGCAGTGGCATAACCGTGCGGAGGTTAGCCCAAACGAATGGTATCTGGTGATATGCAACCATCAAAGCTGGGCCGATATTCTGATATTACAAACCTTTCTGCTAGATACGATTCCGCCGCTCAAGTTCTTCACAAAATCGCAACTCATTTGGATCCCTTTTGTAGGCATCGCCATGTATGCCCTGGGTTTTCCCTATGTAAAAAGGGTCAGCCGCGACCAAATTCGTGCCAATCCTGCATTACGGCACGTCGACCGCGACAACGTGTTCAAAGCCTGCGAGGGCTTCAACAATCACCCGACCTGTGTCCTTAACTTTTTAGAGGGCACACGCTTCACTGCCGAAAAGCATCGGCGCCAGAGCAGCGATTACCAACACCTGCTGCGCCCGAAGGCCGGCGGCGTTGACTATGTGCTGCAAGGTATGGCGGGGCGGTTAAAGACCGTAGTGGATGTCACCATTGTTTATCCTAGCGGCGCGCCGACTTTCTGGGACTTCTTGCAGGGCAAGTGCAAAGAGGTTCACATCGATATCCGACAGCACTCGCTACCAGAATTGACAGGCCTCGAGGACGACGCACAACGTAAAGCCAAGCTCGCGCAATGGACGAGGCAAATTTGGTCAGCCAAAGATCAATTGATTACCGAGCTTTTAGATGTCTAAGTCGACAATAATGCGGCTTCAGCTCACCGCTAATTCGCAGCTGCCACCGGATTAAGCGCCCGGCGCACCTCGTCCAAGCGTTGTTCGAGATCACGAAAGCGCGAATTCGTCGCAATTCTGTAAGCATCAATCGCCGCTATCGCTTCCGTGTTATCTTCCACCTGACTGTTCAAACCCGCACGCAGTTTTGCCACCGCCTGACTCGTCGTATTCACCTTATCGACTAAATCCTGTTGCGCGCGCACAAGCTGCTGCAGCTGGATCTCAACACTGGTCAACTGATCGATCAGGGCCGCTTGCTGGGTAAACGCGTCCTCGTGGCGAGCGGTTGCCGCTTTGAGGTCTCGTGCAGTCGACTGCAGCCCGGTCACAGATTTGTCGAGCCCCTTGAGGGCCTTTTGATTATCTTTAATCCAACCTCTGTTGCGCTCGTTAGCAACCGCCCACAACTTACGAATTTCAGATTCCCAGAGGGTCAGTTGTTCTTGAGTGTCTGCGCCGCCCTGAGAAAGAGCAGTATCCGTTGCCGATAGGCGCATTTCTAACCGCTCTAAGCGATTGTTGGCATCGGCAAGTCGTGCTTTTTCAGCAATCAATGTTTGCTGCTGATTGGCGATAAACCATCCGGCCGCAGCAAGGCCGCCTACCAACACCACCAAGACCCCACTGAGGAACACACCACGCCCGCCTTCCGATTGGCGGCCGCGTTGTGGACGGCGGCCACTGCCGCTTGGTCGGTAACCACCGGGTTCAGTCGACAAGGGCTGATCAGCGTCGCTATTCATAAGTTACCAATTCAGTATCACAGAAACTCGAACGTGCCGACAAAAACGCGTGTTGTCGGTTGCAAATAAAACCGTTGCCACGGACAGCATCGCGCCCCAGTGAAACAGCCACAGAACCTGCAGCACTATTTTCAAGAAAGCATCGACTCACGCGAAACCCTTTGCTTTTTAACACACTCTGTTTTCCAGCGTTGACGTAACGAAGCATACCTATTCAAACAACACCGGTCCGGATGTGGCTGAAACGCCCAGTCTAGTCCGCCAACGGCTGCGCCGTAACCCTCGCGTCAGCCCGCCCAACCCTTGCCAAGAATAGCTAAAGCCCGGCGCGGGTACCAGAGTCGGACTCCGATTAAGTGCCGTCACGGGCGCCCCAGAACTTGTTACCGAATTCCGAATCTAATGGCCTGCGTTTAGGACCCATGGTCTTAACCTATGGCAAAAAAAACCCGGCTTTCGCCGGGTTTTTTTGCGATCCAAGATCGATTTACATCATGCCACCCATGTCTGGCATGCCGCCGCCTGGCATACCGCCAGCAGCGCCGCCCTCGTCGGGCTGCTCGCTGATCATCGCCTCGGTGGTGATCATCAAACCAGCAACAGACGAAGCAGCTTGCAGCGCAGTGCGCGTCACTTTAGCTGGGTCGAGAATGCCCATCGCCAACATGTCACCGTACTCGCCGGTCGCAGCGTTGTAACCTTCGTTGCCGTCGAGCGCGGCAACCTTGTCCAGCACAACAGCGCCTTCAACACCGGCGTTCACCGCGATCTGACGCAATGGAGCACTCATAGCACGAACCGCAAGAGCAATACCTACGTTTTGATCTTCGTTGTCGCCTTGGGCAGATTGTGCGGCGTCGATTGCTCGCACTAAGGTAACCCCGCCGCCAGGCACTACACCTTCTTCTACCGCCGCGCGAGTTGAGTGCAACGCGTCTTCTACCCGCGCCTTCTTCTCTTTCATTTCGACTTCGGTGGGGGCACCCACTTTAATTACTGCAACGCCCCCAGCCAATTTAGCCAAACGCTCTTGCAGTTTTTCACGATCATAGTCAGAGGAGGTCTCTTCGATCTCTGCACGAATCTGTTTGATGCGACCAGAAATGTCATCCTTGTCGCCCGCTCCGTCAACGATAGTGGTGTTTTCTTTAGTAGAAGAAACGCGCTTGGCGGTTCCAAGATCTTCCAAGGTAGCTCCTTCCAGAGTAAGACCAACCTCTTCTGAGATTACCGTTGCACCGGTCAAAATGGCGATGTCCTGCAACATGGCTTTACGACGGTCACCAAAGCCAGGCGCTTTCGCCGCAGCCACTTTGACAATGCCGCGCATGTTGTTAACCACCAATGTTGCTAACGCTTCGCCCTCGATATCCTCGGCAACCACCACCAACGGGCGGCCTGCTTTGGCCACGCTTTCGAGCAGCGGCAGTAAATCGCGAATATTGGAGATCTTCTTGTCGCACAGCAAAATGAAGGGGTCTTCATGTTCTGCAGCCATCGAATCCTGATTGTTGATGAAGTAAGGCGATAGGTAGCCCCGATCAAACTGCATGCCTTCGACAACGTCGAGCTCGTTTTCTAGACCAGACCCTTCTTCAACGGTTATGACGCCTTCTTTGCCGACCTTTTCCATCGCTTCTGCAATAATCTCGCCCACAGCAGAATCGCTGTTAGCGGAAATAGTGCCCACTTGAGCAATGGCTTTAGAATCCTCACAAGGAGTGGCCATGCCCTGTATCTTCTCAACTGCGGCTGCTACTGCTTTGTCGATACCACGCTTGAGATCCATCGGATTCATGCCGGCAGCAACCGACTTCAGGCCCTCTTGCAAGATCGCTTGGGCCAGCACAGTTGCGGTAGTGGTGCCATCGCCCGCTTCGTCAGACGTCTGACTGGCCACTTCCTTGACCATCTGTGCACCCATATTTTCGAACTTATCCTTCAGTTCAACCTCTTTAGCAACCGAAACACCGTCCTTCGTTACCGTAGGCGAACCAAATGCCTTGTCCAACACCACGTTACGGCCTTTTGGCCCTAGCGTCACTTTCACTGCGTTGGCAAGGACGTTAACGCCTTCGAGCATCAAGACCCGCGCGTCATCACCAAATTTAACATCTTTAGCGCTCATCGCTTTCTTCCTTTTGTCTTAACTAAAGTGCGAAGGTCTAGCCTTCCAGCACCCCAAAGATTTCACTTTCACTCAAGATCAGGAGTTCCTCTCCATCGATCTTGACCGTGCTTCCGGCGTACTGACCAAAAATGATCTTGTCGCCCGCCTTAACGTCCAGCGGACGTACATCACCGCCGTCAGTCATTTTGCCTGGTCCCGCAGCAAGAATTTCCCCTTGCGAAGGCTTTTCAGTTGCAGAGTCAGGAAGCACGATGCCACCGGCGCTGGTGGTTTCCTCTTCCAACCGACGCACGACGACGCGGTCGTGTAAGGGTCGAATGTTCATTAACTATGGTCTCCCAATTGCTCCAATTACTTGGATTACTTTACTTACTGGGTTTAAAGGTCCGACGCCGTCGGCCGAACCATGCTCCCCATTTTTGGCGTCGTCTGACGACGACGCTGCATCCCTTAGCACTCTCATAACATGAGTGCTAAATCGAGACCGCTATCATAGGGGCGCGATTCCGATATTCAAGGGCCGCCTGAGCATTTTGCATTTAATCCGTAGCTGCCCTGCCTTCCCAATTGGGTGGCAGATTGCCCTCTGGCGAGCTTTTGTCGGCTATCTCGCATGACCACTCGGATATTTTCAATCTTTCGCTAAGAATTCATGCATGGGCGGAGCGCTGCATTTTTACATACCTAGCACTGTTCTAACCCCTTCACGATCCGCCTTAGATTTGTTCTGACTGGATTTAAACTTCGCCTCTATCGACTCGATAGCGATTTCAAAACCAAAAATCGTACTCTGGCGGAGTCGCGGTTACTCTGTCGGCGCGTCTGTCATTTTCCATGGACTTGGCCCAGTGCTCTCCATCTGCGCGGTCGTCGCATGATGAGGCTTGAGCACCCAGGAGGGGTCATCGATTAAAGTCGGAATTCCTCATGCATGCACTCCTTGGTAATTCCATGTGGGCACGACCTTGCCGGTCAATGCCTTACTTGGGTAAAACGATGACGAAACATATGCACTCGGACCCTG
>DEBN01000070.1 GCA_002348825.1 Gammaproteobacteria bacterium UBA2955 | reverse complement strand
GGCGGCGTTGGCGCGGCAACTCATCCAAGAACAGTTCGAGTCCGATTTTGGGCGTCACGGTGAGGTCAAGATTAGCGACGTAAAGGACTGGCTTGGAACCGAAGAAGGGGTTTTGGCAACACCGCACAGCCAACGCAGCACAGCCAAGATCCTGGTGCGATTGGACGCCTCTCAAGAAGATTTGCCTATTACGGATCTCATCAACCATGTGGAAGGCGCTTTGAAAACGCCGGTACAAAGCGCAGTTAAGCGTGAAGATGAGCAAGAGTTTGCGAGGCTAAATGGCAAGAACCTGATGTTTGTCGAAGACGCCGGTCGGCGCTTAAAGCAGGCGCTGGGCGAGGACGAGCGTTGGAGCGACTATTGGGTGCGCATCGAGCACCACGAAAGCCTGCATGCTCACGACGCTGTAGGCATATTCACCAAAGGCACCGAAGACGGCTATTTACCGATTCCGTAAGGCGAAAAAAGGGGCGAGATGGCCGCAAGGGCTTCTCGCCTTACCGTCAAAGAAAAGAGCCCAGCGGTTAAAGGCCGAGCCGAAGAAAGAGGGAGGAAAAGTACGTCTGTTAGGAAGACGCGCCTACATCAAACTTTCTAGATCGAGGTTATCTGCGACTGCCACGGCTTTTAGTGCGCCTTCAAAAATCATCCGGGCCTGAGCAGTTAGCCGACCGAGTTCCTCGTGCAGTGCGCGTTGCTTCGGATCATCGTCCTCACACTCTCGACAGTATTTTTCGAAACCGTTTATGTCGATCAGCAGTGATGCGATGTGATTTGGGCACTCGCAATGCAGGCTTGGGATAAGGTTGGCGATTTTAGATAGCTGCTCTGGGTTGAACTCACTTTGGGTAATGTCGTTGGTTGGGACGATAGATAACACGGGCTGCTGAGCCTCAATAGCGGCCTTCAGTTGATCCATCGTTGCTGGCGATTTTACGCCGCGGATACCGCGATTGGCCAAGGCTCGCTCAATGCTGCGCGGCGCAAACGTGTAAACGACTACAATTCGATCGTAAGTGTTCTTACGCAGTGCGGCTAAGGCGCTGATCACACTTTCCGGAACCGTGTCACATTCTACGAGTAATGCGCTGTGCTCCGGCGTATCTGTATTCGTCGCCGGGTCATTCAGCCAGTTGTTGAGATTCATGGGAAACGTACGGTATCGGCGGCCGAGCTTAGGCTTCGCGTCGCGCAACCGCGCCACGAGATTTAAGCCAACGATATCCACGTATTCGGGCAGCTTGGGCTGGGCTGATTCGTCGTGTCGCTGGCCGAGCTCGGTTAGGTTTTCGGTAGAGAGCTTGCTGAGTTCAGCCAACGAATGGCCCTCGCCCATGAGCCGTTTCACCAAGCCCAAACGTTCAACGTGGTCGTCGTTATAGAAGCGGCGGCCGGAGTCGCTACGCTTGGGCTCTACAATATTGTGACGACTTTCCCATTTTCTAAGGGTATGCGTGGGTATGCCGGTGAGTCGGGAAACGGCGCCGATAGTTAGTCTGTCCATTGTGTCCTCGCGTTGAAATTTGGTGTCGCCAGATGACCGACAACTGAATAATTGGTTAAGTTATGTAAAGATTTTTCGATCATGTTGAAAAGATAGTTAACCTTGGTCCATTTTTATGGTGTGAAATTAGCTTTTTCAAAGCAAAATTGTCTAATAATTCAAAAATAGTTAATTTTTGTCTAAGTATTTTGAGGTGATTTCGACAAAGCTGTCGCTAAGGTCTTCGGCGTTTTTACAATCTTCTGGGTGGTTGATCATGGACGCGACCAAAGTCCTTATCGTCGGGGGTGGTGGTGCTATCGCTGGCCAGCTTATCCGCCAATACCAGCTATGGTCTCAGAGCACAGGGCAGCCGCTCGAGCTTTACGTGACCAGTCGGCAACGACCACCGGCCGTCCATTCCGGAATAACCTGGTTGCAGGTCGACTTCCGAAACCCGGAATCAATAGCCGCGGCCGGCGAAGAATTGTCAAAACGAGCGACGGTGCTGGATCACTGGGTGTGTTGCGCTGGGTATTTACACGGGGATTTTGGTCTCCCAGAAAAAGCACTTAAAAGCCTGCAAGCCGCAAAACTATCCGGTGATTTTGCGGTGAACAGTGTGGGGCCATTGTTGATGTTTCAAGTGTGTCTGGGATTACTCAAGCGTGCACCATTAGCAAAAGCGGTATTTCTTTCGGCCCAGGTCGGCAGCATCGAGGACAACCGCAGTGGCGGTTGGTACGGCTATCGAATGTCGAAGGCTGCTCTGAATATGGGCGTTCGGTGCGCTGCAATTGAATGTGCACGTTGGCGGCGACCGCCGGCGATTGTTGCAGTCCATCCGGGCACAACCGTTAGCGGTTTGTCCGAGCCGTTTACCGCGCATCGTCCTGACGCGCCACAAACCGCGGAGCAGTGCGCTGCGAAACTTTTCTCGCGAATCCAAGCGTTGAGCGTGGAGGAGTCCGGCACGTTTCAACGGCTAGACGGCAGTAATATTCCTTGGTGAGCAGATTTCACAACTGCGATTGAGCGTCGCTAATGTCGTTGCAGATGGCGACCATGACTTCGTTCTTACGCCAAAACCATGGCGTCATGGGAGAATTATGGCGCGCCCACAGTGGTTCTCCGCAGGGCGTATACCCGCTCGACGCTAAGGCATTGAAGAGCTTAGCTTCGTGTTCGCTATACAATTCTCGCCCCCAGCCACCTTTGTATTCGATTACTGCCATTGTGGTGGCAGGTTGTGCAGTAACATTGACTGCTTCGGAATTGGGTACCGGGATGGTGGCCAGATCGAAGCCACTGGGCATGACGAAAGATACAATCCAGCTGTTGGCGGGGGTGTCGGGGCTCTGCAACACCGGCGCGGTCATGGCGATCTTTGTATCACTGGCGTTTTCACCACTGATGAAATTAAACAACGGCCGAAAAGCGCTGTTGCTCGCGTTCTTGAAGCCGCCGCTGACCTTCACCGACGCTAGCAGATGCTCCTCGTAGTTGCGAATTTCAATACCGCGAACCTCTTTGACTGTTTGATAGCCTAGACTTTCGATGGCCGACGCAGGCGCAACTGCGGTAAACAACAATACAGCCAGCGGAAATGTTTTAATCGATCTCATGTGACCTCCTCATCCGCGGTCAGACTGGAGTAGGATCTCTAGACAGGCCGTGAACATCAGGTGAAGAAACGGTGACGACGCGGCCCGGTCGGTTATGGACGCATCATTAACACGGAGTGTTATCATCGGCCTAATGCCAGAGCGCGACTACCGAAAGAACAATATGAAACACCCGAATAAGAAGGGCGCTGGCGTGCCGCTGCAGTTTGGAGGCAAGTCAGGCCGACCTTCAGTCGAAGTGCCACCGCGTGGAATGGATGCCGACGCAACACCTACGACCGCGCCGCCCGGGCATGTGCATCAGGCATTTGTGCATGATCTGATCGAAGCGCCGCCGGAGGACGTTAAAACAGTAGCGAAGTTAGCCGAGGGGGTAGCTGCCTTTTCTGCGCAGCTTGGGGAATTCCAGCGCGGCGCTAGCTTAGCGATCATCGGCATATGCTTACCGCTGTTGTGCGTCTACGCTTATTTTGCAGTTTTGAGTATCTAGGCGGGTTGTAAGGCCTTGAAGTCAATGGTTGCGGCAGGAATGAAGCGCTGGTTGCCCCCGAGACCGTGATTAAAAAATCGGCATGTCCGGGGATGTGCTCAAGTCTGAGCGGGGCGAAGCAGGTATGCTATACAGATTGTCTACAACCACCGCTGAGAATGGTGCCCAGGAGAGGACTTGAACCTCCACGGGGTTACCCCCACTAGCACCTGAAGCTAGCGTGTCTACCAATTTCACCACCTGGGCGCGGGCGCGCACTGTACTTAAACCACATGGAAGCTGTCAATCTTGTCTAAACGAATGAGCGTTAAAGCCGTGGTTCAAGCGAATCAGTTGAATGCAAAAGTTGTGCTTCAGGTGTTTGATGACCACGCCGAGCCACTGAGCTGGAAAAATATTAACTCGGCTTTGGGAATCTCTGGCCCACTGCAAATTAAGAAACTGCGGCAGGTGTTAAAGGGGCTCGTACGCGCGAATGAATTGCGCCTGACCGATGGCCACTTGTACCACCGGCTGCTTGTTGGCGAGGAGATCTCCGAAAACGTTGCGCAAGGCCACGGCGAAGTGCTTAAAGTTGATGGTGTAATGCGGGTTAACGGTCTGTCTGTAGCGCCCGCAAAAAAGGGTTCACCTATTGTTAGAGCCGGTGACCACGTGGATTATCAAGTCGTGCAGGATAGGGCACAGGTAGTGAATATAGTGCAGCACAGCCCGCAGCCTGTTGTGGCTGTGCTCAATTTGAAAGGACGGTTCCCGTCTGCAGAACCCTTGGGCCGAAATTTTAGCGGCCGCATTCAACTCAGAGAACGGCCTCAGCAAGCGCAGCATGGCGACACCGTACGAGTTGAAATATGTGGCAGTGACGAGCGCGGATTGTTTGGAAGGATGTTGGAAGCGGTGCCCGCTGACTCCGTGCTTGAACAGGCCATTCACTCCACCTTGGCCAGCCTGGATATTCCCACTGAGTGGAGTGAGGGCGCGCTCAAAGCTACGGCGCGCTTACCTAAATCTGTGAAGCGCGCGAATTTTCCGCAACGCCGAGATCTGACCGATCAGCCCTTAGTTACCATCGATGGCGCGACGGCGAAGGATTTCGATGATGCCGTGTTCGCCGAGTCGTTAGGTGGCCGTCGTGGTTGGCGCTTAATTGTAGCGATTGCAGACGTCTCGCATTATGTCAAACCCAATAGTGCCCTAGACGATGACGCGCAGACCCGCTCGACCTCGGTTTACTTACCCAGCTTTGTGGTGCCTATGCTGCCGGAGGCGCTTTCCAACGAATTGTGTTCTCTCAAGGCAGATGTAGATCGCTTGGCTCTCGTCTGCGACATGCATGTGGCGGCTAACGGAGAAGTGCGTAATTTTGACTTTTACGACGCAGTTATTCGCTCCCATGGGAGGTTGACCTACCAGCAGGTGCAAGAGCATTTGGACAGTGGCCGCGAACTGCCGGTAGCGCGCACCGACCGGCAACAAGTGGCTAAATCAGTAGGCGCTTTGGCGCTGCTACACGACGCCTTCCGTAAGGCGCGGGAGCGACGTGGCGGCTTGGACTTTGAAACTCGCGAGGGTGTTATTGAAATAGTGGACGGACACGTCACGGGTATCAATCGGGTGCGGCGATTGCTGGCGCATCAGATGATCGAAGAGGCCATGATTAACGCAAACGTTTGTGCCGCGCAGTTTATCGAACGCGCGGAGCAGTGCTCGTTATACCGCGTGCATGAAGCACCGGATCCGATCAAGCTCGAGGAGTTAGGTCAGGATCTGCGCGCGGTGGGTTTGCAGTTACCTAGGGGTATACCCGAGCCGATGGTGTTTAAGCGGTTATTAGATGAATTGGGTCAGCGCAATAACGGCTGGCTCTATCAGCAGTTGATCCTCCGTAGCATGCAACAAGCGGTATACACGCCGAAGAACCAAGGGCACTTTGGCCTGGGATTAGACCGGTATATGCACTTCACCAGCCCCATTCGGCGCTATCCCGATCTGCTGGTGCATCGATCGATTAAGGCGATCCTTGCAGGCAAATTGTCGCGGTTACCAAATCTTGAACAACTTCAGAGTTTCGGTGAGCGCTGTTCTAGCAACGAACGTCGTGCTGAATCGGCGGGGTGGACTGTCGAAGCCTGGCTTAAATGCGATTTAATAAAGCAGCGTGTGGGCGACACCTTTGCGGGCATCATAGCCGGGGTCACGGAGTTCGGTTTGTTTGTCGAGCTCGAGGGCTATTTTGTTCAGGGGTTATTGCATATCTCTGACCTCGGCGCAGATTATTTCCGGTTTGAGCGTGGGCAACAGTGTTTAGTAGGTGACCGAAACGGTAAACGCTACGGGCTTGGCGATCGTATTCAAGTGGTGGTTGCAGGTGTTGAGCCGGCGCAGGGCAAAATTGATTTGCGCAGGGTGCGGCCGGGATCAAGGCCTGGCGCAGCTCAGAGTCACAAAAGCGCTAAGCCGAACTCTAAATCGAACGGCAAGACGTCGAAAAAACACAGACGTGGCCGTCGCACCGAGTGAATAGGCAAGTGAGTTAACTGGATGGATGAGGTCGTAGGCATTCAAGCAACTCGGGCCCTATTGCGAGAAAACGCACCGCTCGCTCGCTGCATGTACATTCAACGCGGTCGTCGCGATGCGCGCGTGAACGAACTTATTAGTATGGCCAAATCAGCAGGAGTGCGTTTTCAGATTGTTGATGACGTTTGGTTTCGACGGCGCGCTGCCGATCTAAACCACCAAGGTGTGTTGGTTGAGTGTCACGCTCGTGAATTAGCAGACGAACAATCCCTGAAAAAGGCATGGCCCAAATTGGGCGAGTGTCCGCTGATTTTGGTGCTTGATGGCATCACTGACCCGCGAAATCTCGGCGCGTGCTTACGCACCGCTAACGCCGCAGGCGTTGATGCCGTTATCTTGCCAAAGCGCAATAGCGCGCCGCTAAGTGCCGTGGCATTGAAAACCTCTCAAGGCGGTGCCGAGGGGCTATTTATCGTTCAAGTGACCAACCTCGCTCGATGTCTAACCTGGTTGCGCAAGCAGGGGGTGTGGTTGTTGGGCGCGGACGGTGATGGCGAGCAGATATGGCACGCCATGGATTCGAGCGTTCCTTTAGCTTTGGTTATGGGTAGCGAGGGTAAGGGTCTGCGTCGCTTGACTCGCAGTCTGTGTGACCAGTTAGTAAGCATTCCGATGCGCGGAGCGGTAGAGAGTCTGAATGTCGCGGTCGCTACTGGAATATTGTTGTTCGAAGTGATGCGTCAACGCGGCGAATAAGCTGATAGCAGCCCAGACCGGTTCAACTGGATGGCCTTGCAAGGCATCGACGTGGCCCCTACAATGCGCGGCCGCTGCGGTATTGCGGCGACCGAACCTTGCTTCACTGAGGTGGCAGGCGCTCTGCGTAAATCCCTGGAAGCTTTCGTCATTGATTTGACGTTAACCGAAAGGAGATGCCATGCGTCATTACGAGATAGTATTTTTAGTGCATCCTGATCAAAGCGATCAGGTGCCCGGGATGGTTGAGCGTTATCACGCTATGATCGAACGCGGTAACGGCACTATTCATCGCTCAGAAGATTGGGGGCGCCGTCAGTTGGCCTTTCCCATCGCGAAAATCCACAAAGCCCATTACATCATGTTTAACGTCGAGATCAATCAGGAGACACTTGATGAACTCGAAAGCGCCTTCCGCTTCAATGACGCGGTGATCCGCAGTTTGGTTATTCGACGTAAAGGCCCGGTCGTGGGCAATTCCAAGTTGTACGAAGAAGAATTGCGTGAGCAAGAAAAAGATCGCGAGCGTGATCGCCGCCGCGAAGAGGACAACGCCGCGCGCGCTTCTGCCGCGGAATCTGATGCCGTCGAGGAGTCCGAGCAGACTGCCGAAGCAGAAGATGCAGCGAAGGAAGCTACAGCCGAGGAGACCGAATAATGAGAGGCGGAAGACGAGTACAAGTTCAATTCAAAGAAATCGAAATCGATTACAAAGATTTAGACGGGCTGCGTCAGTTCATCGGTGAAACCGGCAAAATTGTTCCAAGTCGGATCACGGGAGCCTCTGCACGGTTTCAGCGGAATTTAGCAACCGAAGTGAAGCGTGCGCGTTATCTGGCGCTGCTGCCATACACCGACCAGCACAAGTAGCGTAGAGCGAGGGAATATTATGAATGTGATCTTGTTAGAACGGGTCAATAACCTCGGTGATCTTGGTGACGAAGTGTCGGTAAAACCAGGCTTCGCGCGTAACTTTCTGATCCCCAATAGCAAAGCGGTGCAGGCCAATAACGCCAACCGCGCCTATTTTGAAGAGCGTCGTGCCGACCTCGAAAAAGCGGCGAACGAGAAGTTGACCGAAGCCCAAAGCCGAGCCGAGAAACTCGCAGAAACCCTGGTGACCATCATGGTCAAATCGGGTGAGGAAGGCCGTCTGTACGGTTCGGTGGGCACTCAAGACATTGCTGATGCGCTGGTCCGCGACGGTCATCCTGCGGAGCGCAGTGAAGTGCGGATGCCCGAAGGGGCTATTCGCAGCTTAGGTGAGTATGACATCGCCTTGCAGCTGCATTCTGACGTTACCGTACAGATCAAAGTCGCAGTGGTTGAGGAATAACAGCGCGCCAACAAGGAAACGGTTGGCTGGCTCCACAAACGGGTAAGGTTCGTCAAGCAAAAAGGACCTAGCCTGAGGAGCCTGTGCCTTATTTCCCTAATCCGACGCAAGTAGAACTTGCATTCCGACCTCTAACGCCTAATCTGTTCTATCCTTGGGACTAACAGAGCGGCGTCTGTGACTATGTCGAACGCGCCTACCAACAGCCGATAAAGATGTCTGAATTCGCGCCAGAAAACCCCGATCTTACGGTTAACCCACTGAAGGTGCCGCCGCACTCCATGGAGGCTGAGCAGTCAGTGCTGGGTGGCCTCATGCTCGATGATCAAGGGTGGTTCGACTTGGTCGAGGTCGTCGTAGCGGCGGATTTCTACCGCACTCAACACCAAATCATCTTCGAAGCGATGATGGATTTAGCCAACGAAAATCAGCCCTTGGACGCTGTGACCGTTTCCGAGCGGCTACAGTCTCGAGGATTGCTCGACAAGGCAGGCGGGTTGACGTACCTCGCGGACCTGGCTGAGTTCACCCCTGGGGCGAGCAATGTCATGGCCTACGGCCGTATCGTGCGCGAGCGTTCGGTGTTACGACAGCTTATTGGTGCAGCAAATCAAATAGCCGACTCGGCGTTTACACCGGACGGACGTGACAGCAACACGCTATTGGACCTAGCTGAGCAGGCGGTCTTTCAAATCGCCGAGCAGCGCAGTAAAGACGGCGGCCCCGAGAAAGTGGGCCCGCTGCTGGCCAAAGCGATAGAAAAAGTCGAGCTTTTGACCAAATCAAAGGGCGCCATAACTGGCCTCGCGACGGGGTTTAAGGATTTAGACAAGAAAACCTCCGGTTTGCAGAAATCAGATTTGGTGATTTTGGCGGCGCGACCGTCCATGGGTAAGACCGCTTTTGCCATCAACATGGCCGAGCATGCGGTTATGTCCGAAGAAGCGGTTTTATTTTTTAGTTTAGAAATGCCATCCGAACAAATTGTTATGCGGATGATTTCCAGTCTGGGCCGTATCGATCAGACGCGACTGCGTAACGGTGAACTGCAGGACGAAGATTGGACGCGATTTACAGGTGCCGTAAGCCAGTTGCGCGACAAGCGTCTCTATATCGACGATACCGCTGGCCTAACCCCGGGTGAAATGCGCTCGCGCTCGCGTCGGGTAGCGCGCGAAGCGGGCGGTTTGGGTCTGATTGTCGTCGACTATTTACAGCTTATGCGCACCTCGACCCCGAGCGAAAATCGAGTCAACGAAATTTCAGAAATTTCTCGATCGTTAAAAGCGCTGGCGAAAGAGATGGCATGCCCGGTGTTAGCGCTGTCGCAATTAAATCGGCAATTGGAGTCGCGGCCAGACAAGCGGCCATTGAACGCGGACTTGCGCGAATCCGGCGCTATCGAGCAAGACGCGGACGTTATTTTGTTCATTTATCGTGATGAGGTATATAACGAAAATACTGAGGATCTGGGTGTCGCGGAAGTCATCATCGGCAAGCAACGCAATGGTCCAATCGGTAAAGTTCGAATGAGGTTTACAGGTCACCTGACGAAGTTCGAGGATCTTGCTCCCGACATGTACAACAACTTCGATCACTAACGATGCTGTTGCATCCACCCGCGTGATGGCAAAGAGCAAAATCAAAACCGCATACGTGTGCCAAGAGTGCGGTGCCGAGCATGCAAAGTGGCAGGGCCAATGCCACACCTGTGATGCGTGGAACAGCTTAAGCCAAATAAATATAAGCCCGATTTCCGGCGCGGCTGCAGCTCAAAATGCTCTCGGTTTTGCTGGAGCAACCGCAGAGATCAAAAAACTCGGTGAGGTCGAGGCGCTGGAAACCGCGCGTATAGGATCGGGTTTTGCCGAGTTAGACCGGGTTCTGGGGGGTGGCTTTGTTCCGGGGTCGGTGGTGTTAATTGGCGGAGATCCAGGTGCAGGCAAGAGTACCCTTCTGCTTCAGGCGTGTACAAAACTGGCGGTCGAGCAGAGCGTGCTTTACGTCACCGGCGAAGAGTCTCTGCAGCAACTCGCCCTGCGAGCTCAGCGCTTAAAGTTACCTATGGATGGCTTGGATGTAGCCGCCGAGACTCGTGCCGAAACGATCGCTCATCATATTACGACGCAGAAACCCCAGGTGGTGGTGTTGGACTCGGTGCAGGTGCTGCAAATGGAGGGGCTTGAATCAACTCCAGGCTCGGTAACACAGGTTCGCGAGACAGCAGCATTTTTTACGCGTCTGGCAAAACAGCAGGACGTGGTGATTATTTTGGTTGGTCACATAACCAAAGAGGGGGGGTTGGCCGGGCCAAAGGTACTCGAGCATATGATCGATTGCTTCATGATGCTCGACAGCCCAGCGGGCAGTCGCTATCGCACGTTACGCGGTCATAAAAACCGATTTGGTGCGGTAAATGAACTGGGCGTGTTCGCCATGACCGATCTTGGTATGAAGGAAGTGGCCAACCCCTCGGCCATTTTTTTACAGCGCGGTGAAGTGGATTCGCCTGGCAGCGTTGCAACAGTGACCTGGGAAGGCACACGACCATTGTTAGTGGAGCTGCAGGCGCTAGTGGATGACGTCGCTGGTGGGCATCCGAAACGGGTTGCTGTGGGTTTAGACCAGCAGCGGCTCGCAATGCACTTAGCGGTGCTGCACCGTCACTGTGGCATAACCCTCGGCGACCAAGATGTCTTTGCCAATGCGGTAGGCGGGGTGCGTATTAACGAGACAGGCGCCGACCTAGCGGTACTGTTGGCGGTACTGGGATCTTTTCGCAATCGTGTGCTGCCGCGCGAATTGATAGTTTTTGGCGAATTGGGCTTAACCGGCGAATTACGACCTGTGGCCAACGGGCAGGAACGGCTGCGTGAAGCCTCCAAGCACGGCTTTAAGCATGCCATAGTGCCGTTTGCGAATCGCCCCAAGGAGCCTATTGGTGGTATGGCCGTGCACGGCGTTAAAACCTTGGCGGCCGCGCTCGAGGTGGTCTCAACCCTATAAGTTTTTACACCGCGCTAGCGGTGGATTCGCTTGTATTGCACGCGAGTAGGCGCAGCATCACCCATACGTTTTTTCCGATCGGCTTCGTAGTCGCTATAGTTGCCCTCAAACCATTCGACATTGCTGTCGCCCTCGAATGCGATGATGTGTGTCGCTACTCGGTCTAAGAACCAGCGATCGTGAGAAATAATCAGCGCGGTGCCCGCAAAGGTGGTCATAGCTTCCTCAAGAGCGCGCAGGGTTTCGACATCTAAGTCATTTGTAGGCTCGTCCAGTAACAGTACGTTAGCGCCTTTGCGTAACAACTTTGCCAGATGTACGCGATTGCGCTCGCCGCCAGACAAAGTGCCCACCTGCTTTTGCTGATCGGCGCCCTTAAAGTTAAATCGGCCAACGTACGCGCGACTCGGGATCTCGTGTTTACCGATGCGCATAATGTCCTGATTATTCGACACTTCCTCCCAGACAGTTTTATCTGCAGCCAGATCGTCGCGACTTTGGTCTACGTAGGCCATATCAACGGTGGAGCCGATATCGATAGTGCCTGCGTCCGGTGTTTCTGCTCCGGTGAGCATTTTGAAAAAAGTCGATTTGCCCGCGCCGTTGCCGCCAATAATGCCGACAATTGCGCCGCGCGGAATGATGGCGCTGAAATTGTCGATCAACATACGATCGTTGAAGCTCTTACTCAAAGCGCCAATTTCTATAACTTTTTCGCCTAAGCGCTCGCCGGTAGGAATAAATAACTCAGTGGTATCGTTTCGCGCTTCCGTCTGTTCGGCGACCAATTCGTCGAAGCGTGCCAGTCGTGATTTACTCTTGGCCTGGCGGGCCTTTGGGTTTGACCGTACCCATTCTAATTCCGCTTTAATGGTTTTTTGGCGCGCCTCTTCCTGAGAGGCCTCGCTCTCAAGTCGCTGCTCTTTAGCCTCTAACCAAGTGGTGTAGTTGCCTTCGTAGGGAATGCCGCGTCCACGGTCCAGCTCCAGAATCCAGCCTGCAACATTGTCGAGGAAATAGCGGTCGTGGGTCACCGCGACGACGGTGCCCGAATATTCGTCGAGGAATCGTTCGAGCCAGGAGACACTGGCCGCATCGAGGTGGTTTGTCGGTTCATCCAGCAGCAGCATGTCGGGCTTGGACAAGAGCAGCGCGCACAATGCAACGCGTCGCCGTTCGCCCCCCGATAGCGTGTTAACCGGAGTTTCCCAGGGCGGTAGCCGCAACGCATCAGCCGCAATGTCTAGAGTGCGGTCGATTTCCCAGCCGTCTA
Organism: Gammaproteobacteria bacterium UBA2955; assembly: GCA_002348825.1. Classification (GTDB taxonomy): domain Bacteria; phylum Pseudomonadota; class Gammaproteobacteria; order Pseudomonadales; family Azotimanducaceae; genus UBA4421. The sequence continues at coordinate 397 of DEBN01000070.1, read as the reverse complement.
CAGCATCGATCTGCATAGACAGATCACCCTGTCGTTCCAGCAATTCAGCCATGGTGTCGTCGTCCATAGGCTCCGCGAAACGGTCAGATATTTCGTTGTATTCCTGAAGAATTGCCATGGTTTCAGCCACACCCAATGCGACATTGGCGCGCACGTCTAAGTGGTCTTCTAGGGTCGGCTCTTGGGGCAGATAGCCGATACGTATGTCCTTTTGCGGTCGCGCCTCGCCCTCAATTTCTGTGTCCAACCCTGCCATGATGCGCAGTAAGCTGGATTTACCAGAGCCGTTGAGTCCGAGCACGCCAATTTTGGCGCCCGGAAAAAACGACAGGTGGATGTTCTGTAAAATGGTGCGCTGTCCTGGCACCGTCTTGGTAACCCCCTGCATGGTGTAGAC
>DEBN01000062.1 GCA_002348825.1 Gammaproteobacteria bacterium UBA2955 | reverse complement strand
GCAAAGCCTCGTGGATTCGGGATGGCGTCCTGCAACAAACCCAAATCCGCTAGACGCGCACCGTCGGCAATCCGAAGCTGCGCTTGCACTAAGTCAATGCCGGTAACTTCCTCGGTTACCGTATGTTCGACTTGTAACCGCGCATTGGCCTCGATGAAATAAAACTCATCGGTCCGCGTATCTAACAAGAACTCAATAGTGCCAAGGCCGCTGTATTTCAGTTGCTGGCCCAAGGTTACCGCCGCCGCGCACATTCGATCGCGCACGTCGGGGTCTAATGTCGGGCTCGGGGCAATTTCCACCAGTTTTTGATGACGCCGCTGCACACTGCATTCTCGTTCCCAAATATGGCTCACCGCGCCCGTGCCGTCGCCTATGATTTGCACTTCAATATGCCGCGCCTGCCCGATGAACTGCTCGGCGTAGAGCCCATCATCACCAAAGGCGGCTTGCGCCTCAGACGCACAACGCGCAAACGCATCAGCGAGTTCATCCGCTTTGCGGACCACGCGCATGCCGCGACCTCCCCCGCCTGCGATGGCTTTGAGCAACATGCCACTGTCCGCATGCGCCGCGAAAAACGTTTCGGCGTCGGGCAGCGACAGCGCCTGCGGGGACCCCGCCAACACGGCAACGCCGGAATTTTGCGCGATAGCGCGTGCTTGAGCCTTATCACCAAAAGCCCTCAACGCGTCAACGCTGGGTCCGATAAACGCCAGACCGGCTGCTTCTACCGCTGCCGCAAAGTCCGCGTTTTCACTGAGGAAACCGTAACCCGGATGTACTGAGTCGCAACCATTAGCCTTCGCCACCGCAACGATCTGCGAGATGTCTAAATACGCCGCAGGGCCGCGACCAGCGAGTTCAACGGCCGCATCCGCACCGGTGACATGTAACGACTGGGCATCGTCGGATGGAAATACCGCCACTGCTTGCATTCCCAATTCTTGCACCGCTCGGGTGATGCGCAGCGCGATTTCGCCACGGTTCGCGACCAGTACTTTCTCCATTGTTCCCCCTCTTTTCCGCTCCTAGGCGTTCACTGTGATACGGCTATAAATTCAAGACCTGCTTCACCTCAGCCAACCGTTCGATGGTCGCCAAAGCTTCGCTTTGTTCCGAAGACATATTACGCACAATGATGTCGGTGAAGCCAAGCTCCGCGAGTGCCGCAAATTCTGCCGCCACCGTTGCAACAGTGCCCGCCAGAATCGCCTCCTCTGCAAAGCCTCGATAACCCTTGTCTATCATGCGCTGTTTGAACCGTTGTGCCTGCGTCTGGTCGTCGCCGATGAAGATATCCCGGCGTATGGCAACGGCTCTGGGCGTGCGTTCATACTCGGCACAGGCTTGGCGGTATTGATTTAATTGCTGCGCTGCAGCGGCGCGACCCAAACTGGGGGTGGCGATCCAACCTTCGGCCATACGCGCGGTCCTGTGGAGCGCCGCAGGAGCACCCGCGCCGACCCATACTTCTACGTTATTTGCAGGCAACGGTGCTATGCGCGCATCTCGAATGTGCCAAAACCGGTCTTCGCTGACCGTCTCGCCAGCCCATAAACGCTGCATGACCTCTAAGCTCGATTCAAACATCGCTGCGCGCTTTGTCATATCCACGCCCATGCCCGCACTCTGAGCGGGATCCCAACCCAACCCACATTGCATAATAAATCGCCCCGGCATAATCGCCGCTAAGGTGGCTATTTGCTCGGCCAACAGCACCGGATGCCACAGGGGCAGTAGATACAACGCCCCCGCAGGTTTGTTATGCCACTCTGCCAACAAGCGCCCAAGCATTGGCGTATTTTGGTAGTAGGGGTTGGCGGTGACGTGATGATCACCGACAAATAAGCTGTCTAAATCCACCTGCCGAGCGACCCGCGCACGTTCGATCATAAAACGCGCACCGACGCGCGGATCCTCCACCCGATGCGACGAACTGATCGAAATGCCAATACGCATATTAAAGCTCCAATGCCGGTGCTAAACGGCACGATTCGTCTACCACATGATCCAGCAGTCGTCCCCCATGGAACAACAGATCGGCAATCAATAATCCGCGCGCCTGTCGCTGTTCCTGAGCCAATATCAGCGGTAACCACAGCTGGTCGTCGTCCCACATTTTCGCATACGGAATATCTGCCCGTCGGCACCAAAACGGGTCAGCTTCCACGCTCTGCCTTGCCACACCTGAAAATTCACGAGTGGTAAATGCATACCCCAACCACTGGGGTCCTTGCTGTTCGATGAAACGCAATTCGGCACGACAAACGAGATTAGTTACCCTTATACCTACTTCCTCTTGCACCTCCCGCGCAGCACACTCCGACAGGCGCTCACCGGCTTCCTGCTTACCTCCCGGCGCACTGACTTTACCCTTGCCGTGACCGGTTTTTTTGTGGATCAGCAGCACCTCATCATTACGCAGCACAAACACTAAAGTGCCGATTAAGTCGGGCTGCCAGGGTTGTTGCCATGTCGTGGCCAGCTGCAACATCTAACTAGGCCGAGGCGTATCGGGCCTCTAATCCGGCATACAAACGGTCTGGCAACTGTTCAGGCGCGTCGTTACCAAGCTCGGCCAGCAGTTCGATTAGGTGTTCGTTATCCTCACGACCCTGCCAGAGCTTTTTGTACTCGCCGCTCTTATAACCATTGTTTTGACGAAAGCGGTTCAGCATGTTCTTGCCGATGTACAACGCATAGAGTTCCGCATAATCCATAGGCAATGCCGCCATCGCAGCTGTAAACCCCTTTGTATCGAACGACCGCGTGTTCAAACATTCGGCGGCCAACGCTTCTATGGCCAGACGAAACGTCTCGGGGTCAGTTGGTCCATCGGCAGCAACTGCGGCTAACTGCTCGGCAACATCCGGTGGAATATCCCCGTCGCGCATCAGCTCACTAAGCGCAAAGTGCCAGATGTCCACCAACTCCAACTTAACTTGATCTAGATCAGGCGATTGCTGCTTCCACCACTTCCAACCAAAGTGGTCGAGCATTTCGGCACATTCGACCCACATAGCGCGATAAAACTCAAAGCCCTGCTGACGCCACTGAGCATGAACCAACTGATTGTGTTCTTCCTGCATCGTGGCCATGGTTCGCAGCATGATCTGAGCCTGGGCAAGAGAAATTTGTGACATGACTTAACTCTACAAACATTTAGAAATGAGGTTGATTGCGCGAAAGCGTAACCGAAGCCTCTGGCGATGGACAGACAATGGCACTTACACCGAAACGCTCGACGCCGACCGACATCCGGTTACCCACTACGCAACTACTTAGTTTTGTTGCTACGGGCAAATGGAGGGAGTAAATTCTTGCTTGCGCACCGCGTTTAACGTCGCGTGCACTGGGGGACAGAAACTTTAGAAGCGCACAGCAGCGCCGCAACGCCGATCTAAAAAACCGGCCATCTCAGACGCTCGGCCTCCAGTTAACAATAATGCTGTGCTAAACATGAGTGTTTTGCTAAACGTCACTGTTTACCACTGCATTACTGCTCTAAATATAACTAAGGAGCCCGCTATGGATTTATCCTTTGGACCCGAATACGACGACTTCCGCGCCGAAGTAGTGAGCTTTCTGGCGAATAACGCCGATAAAGCACCTAAGGCCAGCGACCTACGAGGCGAAGCTGCCAAAGACTGGCAAAAGTTGCTGATCGAAAACGGCTACACCTGTCGCACTATTCCTAAAGAATATGGCGGCTATGGCGCCGAGCCGGACATTATTAAATCCCGCATCATCGCCGAAGAATTTTCCTCCGCTCGAGTCAATGGGGGGCTCGGCGGCCAGGGTATCTCGATGCTGGTGCCCACCTTGCTGGAAATGGGTACTGAAGAGCAGAAAGAACAATTCATTCGTCCAACGATCCATGGCGAAATGCTGTGGTGTCAGGGATATTCCGAGCCTGGCGCGGGCAGCGACCTCGCCAGTCTCACGACTTCGGCCGTTTTAGACGGCGACGAGTGGGTGGTAAACGGCCAAAAAATATGGACCAGTACCGCCCACATTGCCGACTGGATCTTTTGCCTTGTACGCAGCGAGCCAGACGCACCGAAGCACAAAGGCATCTCGTTCCTATTATTCGACATGAAAACACCCGGTATTGAAGTGCGCCCATTGGTCGACATGACGGGGGTGGCCAATTTCAACGAGACATTTTTTACCGACGTGCGCCTGCCAAAAAATCAAATCGTCGGCGAGCGCGGCGAAGGCTGGCAGGTAGCTAACGCCATCCTCGGGCACGAGCGCGAAACCCTAGCGCCTGCCAATACCGCGCAAACGCGCATCAACGCGTTGATTGAACTGATGAAGCGAGAAACCGTTGACGGCGACGCGCTGATAAACAATCCGGTTTACCGCGAACGCCTGATGAAGATACAGGGCAAGGTTATGGCTATGCGCTTTAACGAGTTGCGCATTTTATCTGCCCGTCTTAATCCCGGACAAGATCCGGGACTCGCGCGCATGATTACTAAGCTCGAAGGTACCGAACTGCGCCATGACCTCGAGGGACTAGCGATAGACGTCATGGGAGAAATGGGCTTGGCCTATGATGACAACCCGCATTTGCGCAATTCCGGGAGCTGGCAACGCGAGTACATGTACTTTCTGGGTTTGATCATCGGTGGCGGTACGTCGCAAATTCAGAAGAACATTATAAGCGAGCGTGGGCTGGGCATGCCGCGTGAACCTAAATTCGAAAAAGCCAGCTAAGCGGGGGATCACATGCAATTTGGTTTATCGGAAGAGCAGATCTTACTGCAGGACAACGTTAATCGTTTTCTCGACGACAACTCACCACTGGATCGGGTGCGTAACTACGCCGATGGCGGCGAGGATTCAGACATATGGGCAGGACTTGCGGAACTGGGCATCCCCGCGCTGTTAATTCCCGAGGCTCAGGGCGGCATCGGACTACAGCCAATGGATGCGGCTATTGTTGCTGAATGTCTGGGGTCACATATCGCGCCCACTCCGTTCCTCGGATCTGCCGTCATGGCGCCCACAGCTTTGGTGGCAAGCGGCGGCGATCACGGGGAACTGTTGGCAGAAATCGCGGCAGGCACAACCCGAGTAGGCATAGCGTTTGGCGAAGCGATCAAGCGCCGCAATGATGCAGGGGTGACGGTGAAGGACGGCCGAATGTCCGGCACATCGATGTACGCATTCGATGCGCAAGCCGACGTCTATCTGGTTGCAGATCAGCACCAGCATATTTACCTGGTGCGGGCTGACGATCCCGGGCTAAAGAGATCGAATCTCGTTACGGTCGACAAAACTCGACGCACGGTGGAGTTAAACTACGACAATGTCGCCGCGGCAACCATCAGCACCGAAGCCAGCGTATTTGCAACGACGGTAGACATCGGGCGCGTCGCTCTGGCAGCGGACACACTCGGTGCGGCACAGAATATGCTCGACCAAGCGGTGGAGTACGCCAAGCAGCGCGAGCAGTTCAATCGCCCGATTGGCAGTTTTCAGGCGGTAAAACATATGTGCGCAGAAATGGCTGCAGAGCTGGAACCGTGCCGATCTATGGTCTGGTTTGCTGGGCACGCTTTGGCAGAACTGCCCGAGGAAGCGCGGGTCACTGCCTGCCATACCAAGGCTCATCTGGCGGAGGTCGGCCAATTTGTCGCCAAGACGTCAACCGAGGTGCACGGTGGCATGGGCTTCACCGACCTCGTAGGGCTGCACTATTGGTTCAAGCGCATCGGCGCGAACAGGCAATGGCTGGGAGCACCTGAATTCGTGCGCGAAGAAGCGGCGGTATTGCAGGGCATCTAGACGCTACAGCCCCATCTCGATGGGGCTAATCTTTAACGGTGCGACTTACTTGCCGTTTGTACCGTTGCGGTTCTTTCAGACGTTAATCGCCCGGGTCGAACACGCGCACCCGAAACTCGGGCGCGCTTTCAGTCGCCGACCAAAACACGCGTCCGATCCGCTATCAAGCAGGGCAGTGGCTCGTTCCTTAATCAATCACTCAACTCATACAGCAGAGCATTGCCTCGTTTACCGCAAACGGTAGCCAGGTTGCCATGGCGTAAACAGTAGGCCAGCTGTCGAGCCAGCCAAACGGGCTGCCCCATCGCTGCGGCTAGATCCTGCGTGGTGAACGGACTGTGCAATGGTGTTTGCACGAACTGCAACAGATCCTCCACGGACTCGATACGTAAGCGATCCACCATCCTCAGCAGATGCCGACCACGTATCCGCCAACCACCGCGCCCGCGACGCGCCTTGGCATCGAAAACGCTGTGCTGTTCCTCTTCAATCAGTGCCACTTCTACCGCAAAGTTCGGGTGATTGAGCAAGCTGGGCAGATAAACTAATTCACTGAGAATATGGCAGAGCTTGCCTTTTTTCGGCGACTTGCGGCGGGTAAATTCCCCGCTGCTGGGATCCTGTATGCGTACTAATGTTTTTTGCGCGGCAATTGGATGCACTAAAACGATCGGGCACTGCTCTGCAAGCGCGCGCATCTTGCGCTCTAAGCCGCTAAAGCTCGACGTTTGTATTTCGAAAATCGTCCCGTCGCGCAGGACATCCGCGACAAAGCCAGAAAACGGCACTTCGAATCGCGCGTCGTCGCCGCCGTAATGTCGCTTCAGCGCAGCATGCAGTGCGCCCTCATTTAACAGGCCAATAGACGGTGGTGTTTCTTTCACACGCATTACCAACCGTTGCGAAAGCACCAGTATGCCACGACCGAAATTAAGCCTCGGCAGTTCTTTTGCGCCATGCATCTATGATACTTTTCTGCCTCGGATTATTTGACCGTAACAACAACTAGGAGAGAGAAAAATGAGCGCAGACGGTACTTGGAACACCACGATCAACTCACCCATGGGTGCACAGCAGGGCACCTTGGAGCTCAGCGTCGAGGGCGGCCAACTGAGCGGCAAGATGTCAGGACCACAGGGCGAGATGGCGATAGAGGACGGCTCGGCTGACGGTGACTCACTGTCATGGAAGGCATCTATAACCTCCCCCATGGCGATGACACTGGAGTTCAGCGCTACGGTAGATGGGGATTCCATCACTGGCAAAGTTAAATTGGGTGCGTTTGGAGAAGCCGACCTTTCCGGTACACGCGCAAGCTAATCACACACGGGGGAGGTGTTATGAGCTGGGACAAAGAAATCGACGAAATGCAGGCCCGCGAGGCGTTGGCATTTGAAATGGGCGGTGCCGACAAGGTCGCACGTCAGCATGAATTCAATAAACTCACCATTCGCGAGCGCATTGACCACATTGCTGACGACGAGAGTTTTCACGAAATAGGCACCCTCGCGGGCGTCGGTGAATATGACGACGACGGTAATCTGCAAGCCTTTACGCCGTCGAACTTTGTCTTCGGCACCGCCGATATCGACGGTCGACCAGTGATCCTCTCCGGCGACGACTTTACGGTACGCGGCGGCTCAGCCGACGCATCCATACCGGGGAAACGCGCCCGCGCAGAAGGTCTGGCGGTAGAGCTACGCCTGCCGCATATTCGCCTGGTTGATGGCATGGGCGGCGGCGGCTCGGTGAAGACCATAGAAATGGCGGGGCGCACGTATATACCGGAGGTGCGGGGATGGGAAACCATCGTACAGCACTTGGCCGTCGCGCCTTCGGTGTCATTGGCACTGGGTTCAGTCGCTGGCATTGGGGCCGCACGAGTAGCCTCATCCCATTACTCCATTATTGTGCGCGACAGTGCGCAGATGATGATCGCAGGCCCTGCGCTGGTCGACTGGGCAAGTTTGGGGGACGTCAGCAAAGAGGAGCTGGGCTCTTACAAAATCCACACCCGTAACGGTGCGATAGACGACGAGGCCGCGACCGAACAACAGGCCTTTGCCATGGCGCGCCAGTTCTTATCCTACCTGCCAAGCAGCGCGGATGAACTGCCACCGGTTGAAGACTGCACAGATGACCCAAACCGTGCTGACGATACGCTGTTGAACTTGGTCCCTAAAGATCCGCGCCAAGTCTACAAAATGCATACTCTTTTAGAGTCCGTGTGCGATGCAGGTTCCTTCTTCGAGATGGGTCGCAAGTGGGGTCGATCCATTATCACCGGGCTAGCGCGCTTCGACGGGATCCCAGTGGCGATATTCGCGGAAAACCCCCGAGTTTATGGCGGCGCGTGGACGGCAGATGCCTCGCGTAAGTTGACCCGGCTTCTCGATCTGGCCGCAACCTTCCATCTGCCGGTCATCCATCTTGAAGACTGCCCCGGATTCTTAATCGGTAAGCAGTCCGAAGAAGAAGGGACTATACGCTATGGCTCCACCGCCTTGGCCGCGCTCGGACAATGCACCACCCCGTTTTGCTGCATTGTTATCCGCAAGGCCTTCGGCGTAGCAGGCGCTGCCAACCATAAGCCAGGCAGCCACCACATGCGCGCCGCCTGGCCATCCGGGGATTGGGGTTCACTGCCCATCGAGGGTGGTATTGAAGTGGCGTATAAGGCCGAAATCGCCGCGGCCGAGAACCCCGACGCGCATCTGGCAAAAATTAAAGACCGACTGAATAGATTGCGCTCGCCTTACCGTTCTGCGGAATTCTTCGAAATCGAAGAGATCATTGATCCACGCCAAACTCGACGCTATCTCTGTGAATGGGCCAGGCTTGCGCGTAAAGCTGTGCGCACCGATCCACCTAATTTTGGCTATCGTCCCTAATCTCGATCGTCGTCTTACGTCAGAACCATAGAGCAGCAAAACCATGAGCGAGTATCGACAACACAGCTACCAGGCCCCAGCCGGGGCAACCGAAATCCTATTGGTGCGCCACGGCGAGTCCCGTGCGGCATCGGCCGACAACCCGTTCCCCCTCGTAGACGGCCACGGTGATCCAGAATTGCATCCCAACGGCGAACAACAGGCCATACTCGTTGGAGAACGACTGCGTCATGAGCCGATAAGCGCCATCTACGTTTCCAACCTGCAACGCACACAGCAAACCGCAGCACCATTAAGTCAGCACCTTAACTTAACGCCCGTGATCGATCCGGACTTGCGCGAGGTCTTCTTGGGCGATTGGGAAGGTGGCGTCATGCGGATTCGAGCAGCCGCGGGCGATCCAATTTTCACCCAGATGCAGGAACAGCAACGCTGGGATGTCATCCCGGGCGGGGAAAGCTGGGAAGTCATCAACACCCGACTAATGCGTGGTTTACAGCGCATACACAGCGCCCATCCGGACGAAAAAGTAGTCGCCGTGGTGCATGGCGGGGTCATTGGGCATTTGGTTGCCCACGCCAGCGGCGCCCAACCGTTCGCGTTTAACGGTGCGGATAACGGTTCGATAACGCATATCGTAGTGCTAGGAAATCAAATAAAAGTTCGTTCGTTTAATGACAACAACCATGTGCAAAGCACTCTGCACGACGGCAGTGGGCAATTGACCTGAGCTATTCTTGCTCGGTCGGCGCGCCGTTTAAGACCCAGAGTTGTCAACGTGCACGAGGGCTTCGAGTAACCTATCTAAGCTTGCGGGCGGCTGGTCCTTAAATTCGCTTAACCGCGCATACAATTCGGCCGCTGCGCTGTGAAACTCTGCCGGCAATCCGCACTCCGCAAAGGTAGCGCTGATTTGTTCCATCTCCCCTGCAAAGCGCCAGGCTTTGGCAGAAATTGCTTCGGCGGTCGCCTCGCTGCGTTGGCTCAAACCCGGGAGCGACTGCGCCCATTCAGTGCGCAGCGATTCAAGCACACCACTGCTTTGAGCCAAAGCATTAACGGCCAGCAACAGTGCCGAATGCCCCTTGGTATAGGCGGCATAGGCCATCTTCAAGGCCGATGCCGCCACTCCGTTGTCTGCCGCATGCGGCAGCGCGATGGCCTCGAGTGCACCGCCCTGAAACCAGCCAGCTACGGTGGCGGCATGCGGACCTGACAAATACAGACGCGTCGTCCCCGCGCGCCAGGCAGGAGGGCCGATGATACCGCCATCCACATAGGCAGCGCCCATCAACTGAGAAATTTCCACCGCAGTTGCCGGCGCTATGGCATTGGCGTCAACGTAAAACCCTTCAAACGCGCACGCGCGCACTGCTTGCGCCTGAGCCAACGCGCTGGCTGGTGGGCATACACTAATCAGCACTTCCGCCCAAGCGGCCAAATCATCAAGCTGCGGGAATTCTTGCAGCGCAGCTGCGCGGGTTCTGCTGTGTGCACTTCGTCCTGCGCTGCTCCAAGCAACCTGATGATCGCCGGCAAGCAAGCTCGCCGCAACACTGGCGCCCATTTCCCCGGGATGCAGAACACCGACCCGCATTGCTTAACGCCGGTAATCCAAAGGTGGCAGGCGATCACCCAATAAAGCCGCATATTTAAAGCCGGGGCCCTGCGAGCGCTGTAGCTCTTCCGTTGCCGCCGCAATAAGCTCGGGACTTTGAATTAAGTCCACCGCGGTCTGCGCCAAAAGTTTGCTGGCCAAGTGCATGCCCTTATGCCCGATGGACATGCCCCCCGCCGCTACCGCTTGCCAGCTGTGCGCAGAGGTTCCCGGCACCCATGTCGCAGTGGTGAACCCCACAGTAGGCACCAACCAACTGACATCGCCCACGTCTGTCGAACCCATACCCTGCCTAAACGCATACGGCTGAATCTGCCGCTCCGAACCCAGCGCCAAGCGCTGCACCTGAAAACTCGCCTGAATATTCTCCGCAAAAGTTTGCTCGGCTTGGTCGTAGCGAATACCGCCCAGCGAGACTAAGTTCTCGTGCACAACTCGCGCCAGCGTATGGTTAGGCATCACCGGGTAATTTCCGTGCATAACTTCCACCGCAACTTCTGTTTCGGTACCCATGGCGGCCGCCTCGGCCGCTTTAACCACGCGCTTAAATAGATTCTTGACCTGTGATGGCTTGGGATGCCGGACGTAGTAATAGACCTGCGCCTGCTCTGGGACAATATTCGGTGCGTCCCCACCATCAGTAATCACATAGTGGATACGCGCCAGCTGCGGAACGTGCTCGCGCATTAAATTGACCATGTAATTCATGGCTTCAACACCATCTAGGGCCGATCGACCACGTTCCGGTGCAGAGGCCGCATGCGCAGCGCGGCCGCGAAACGTAAAGCGCCCCGACTTGTTGGCTGTGGAGCTAGAGGGCGACGCTGAATTGCGATCGCTGGGATGCCAATGTAACACCGCGTCTACATCATCAAACACGCCGGCGCGCGCTAAATAGACCTTGCCAGAACCCCCCTCCTCAGCAGGAGTGCCCACCAATTTGATCGTGGCGGCGATACCGGTCGCGTCGAGCCAAGCAGCCAACGCGCTTGCCGCGGCTACCGACGCAGCACCGAATAGATGATGACCACAGGCATGACCCGGCGCACCTTCTTTTTCTATCATGCGCCGCGGCACCGCCGCTTGATTCAAGCCAGGCAACGCATCAAATTCAGCCAGCAGTGCAATGGTCGGACCGTCGCGACCATATGTCGCGACAAACGCCGTGGGAATGCCAGCAACGCCCTGCTCCACGGTGAATTCCCGCTCGGCCAGATAATTTTGCAGGGTTTTACTGCTGTTGTGCTCGAGATAACCCAACTCGGCCAGACGCCATAGCGTATCGGCAATTTGGATAGAGGATTGACGCTCGGACTGAACAAAATCCAAAATTTCGGCCGCATGGGCAGGTATTCTGGCGAGCGTGAGCAACAACGCAAAAGCGATCAGCAATCCTCTAAAAAACATACCAACGACCTCTAGCATTTAATATTCAAGTGCTCGCTTATTTTCAGCTTTCAACCAGCTGACAACGGCGCACACTGGGCCGCAATACTACTGATTGCCACACCACGGCCACCCTGCCGAATACTGTTGCGATCATGGCCCGGCGTAACGTAGCCCAAAGACAAACCAGTGGCCGGGTCGGCCCAAGCAAGCTGACCCCCCGCGCCATTATGGCCAAAAGCCGAAGCAGAATTTGTTTTGCCGAAACCACGAAAATTCCGCGAATCATCACCGCTAATGATCAGACCGAGGGCCCGATTGGCCGGTTTCTTAAACATCATATCGGTGAAATCGCCCGACCGAACTCTACGCACGTCCCTCCGAGTGGCCTGACTCCAGAGCTCATCAGAGCCCGGTAAGCCACCGTGCAGGAGCGCCTGATGAAACAACGCCAGGTCTCCCGCAGTGGCAAAACCGCCACCTCCGGGGACGCCCACCGCACGAACCTCGGCCCGGTTAAAGGCCAAAATGGCCTCTTCGGTCACCTCGGTGACCGGCGGCACCGGCATGCCTAGGTTCTTATAGTCCTCGGGTGTCAATGGGTCACCGACGTGTTCGCAGGGCAATACGCGCGCGTTTTCACGCTCGGGCAATCCAACAAACAGATTCTTTAGTCCCAGTGGCTCGAGCACTCGATCGCGCACAAATTCACGATAACCCTTTCCGCTACGACGCTCTATCAGCTCGGCGATGACATACATTGATGACGATGCGTGGTACTCGAATTTGCTACCTGGAGGCCAATTCAACCACCAGCGCGTGAAACGGCCGAGACGCGCCTGTTTATCGTCCCACTCTAAAGGTGCAAACGGCGCGCTCGGGAAACCCGCAGTATGAGTAAACAACTGTTCTACGGTGATCTGATCTTTCTCGTTGGCCGCAAACTCCGGGATGATATCTGCCACTCGCTCGGCTTCCGCAAGTTTGCCCTCCTGCATCAACAGCCACGCTGCGGCCGAAGTGATGGCCTTAGTCGCGGAAAATATGCAGGTCAACGAGTCCTGTTGCGCCGTGCCGTAGGACGCCTGAAACACCAGTTCACCGTCTTTCGCCAGAGCAACCTGAGTGGCCGGCAGCAGGCCTTCGTTGACCTCTTTTTGCACTCGCTGTAAAAGCTTAGCGACCTGTTCAACGACTAAACCGCGGTCGCTCGCGGCAGCTAAAATTTCCTCACTCATTACTCAAAGCCCCTTTCTGTTGGCATTAAGATTACCCGACCCGTTACACAAATAGCCAACCACCATTACTGTGCGCGCCCCATATGTTGCCGACCCAACAACCGAGCCTTAGAATCGGCTGCTGCTATCACGGAGTTCCCTATGTCATCTCTACAGGGCCTAACCGGATCCATTGGTAATACGCCACTCATCAAAATCGAAAGCCTATCCACAAAAACTGGCTGCGAAATACTCGGCAAAGCCGAATTTATGAACCCGGGGGGCTCCGTCAAAGACCGAGCCGCGTTATGGATGATCAACGCAGCAGAAAAATCGGGCACGCTAAAAGCAGGCGGCACAGTGGTTGAGGGAACAGCGGGAAACACCGGCATAGGACTGGCCCACGTATGCAATAGTCGAGGCTACGCCTGTGTAATCTATATGCCCGACAACCAATCGACAGAAAAAGTTGCCTTGCTGCGCACTTTAGGCGCGGACGTACGTGTGGTGCCCACCGTGCCCTATGCCAATGATGAAAACTTTCAAAAACAAGCCGGCCGCTATGCGGCGACTTTAAACAATGGAATTTGGGCTAACCAATTCGACAACACCGCCAATCGGCAAGCACATTTTGAATCCACTGGCCCAGAGATCTGGGAACAAACCGAGGGTAAGGTAGACGCCTTCACCTGCGCGGTGGGAACAGGCGGCACACTGGCTGGGGTGTCGCGGTACCTGAAACAGCGTTCTAACGGTGCTCAGGTGGTTTTAGCCGACCCTATGGGCAGCGCCCTGCATAACTGGGTCACCACCGGCGAGGCAACTATGACCCCGGGGCCCTCCATAACCGAGGGCATCGGCAACTCTCGAGTGACCGAAAACTTAGCCGACACCGAGATCGATGACTCGGTCCAAATCACCGATCAAGAGATGGTCGATATGTGTTACACGCTATTGCGTAAAGACGGTTGGTTTTTCGGCTCTAGCTCGGGCATCAACCTAGCCGCCGCAGTCAAAGTTGCCGAGCGGTTAGGACCTGGGCACACCGTGGTCACAATACTTTGCGATGACGGCGGCAAGTATCAGTCGCGGCTCTATAATCCCGAATTTCTGGCTGCAAAGAATTTGCGCGTACCGAAACTCTGACGAGTATCGCTTGGCTCGGTAATTTAGGCACGGACACCAATTGCCAACAACTCACGGAAACCTCCGGCTGATCCAGCGACCCTGCTGTTACAGATTCCGCGCAAATAGGGCGAACAGTCGAGACCAATGTCTTTCAGCAGCGGCTTTGTCGTATATCTCTCCGCGACCTGGAAAAGCGAAACCATGGTGGGTGCCGGGGTACCATTCTATGGTGTAGCGAACACCTGCTTTGGCAAGGTGATCGTCCAACGCCTGAACCATTTCCGGTGGGGCCCAGTCGTCGGTTTCAGCACACGCAAAGTACAACTCGCCTTGGACTTTGTCGGCTCGCAGATGTGGTGAACTGGGCGTATCAACACACAAACGCACGCCGTACAAGGACGCTGCCGCCTTGATACGGTCTGGAAAGGCGGCGGCCGCTGAGAACGAAAACGGGCCACTCATGCAATAGCCCAACGTTCCTGCGGGACCGTCACTGGCGTCGGCTGCTTGCGCGGCATGTTTAAGCAAAGACTCGACGTCCTCGCATACGATGTCGTTACTCAACGCATTCATGTAGCCAAACATCACCTCGCGGGTCTCTGGTCCCACCACAAAATCCCGCACCTGTCGGTAATATAGATTCGGCAGCATGACGTAGTAGCCCACAGTAGCTATGCGCCGCGCCATATCGTGCAGTTCCTCGCGCTTTCCCGGAGCGTCCATCAAGAACACGATCACGGGGAAAGGTCCTCCTCGATCCGGTCGCGTTATGAACGTATTCATAGCGCCATCTTTGGTCTCGATGTCTATGTGTTCTTCAATCATGCCTTCCTCCGCTTGAATGTATATTTAGCACTGCAAATTTGAGCATATTCCGGACTCATAAATCAGCCCCTTGTCGATTAAAACTGAGTATCATTGATAAAGGTAATAGCGGGTGGGGTAGAAAGGTGATCGGATCGGATCTAAAAAAAGCAGGTCTTAAGGTAACGTTGCCAAGACTTAAGGTTTTAGAAGTTTTGGAGCGCGCCGAACCTCGCCATATGAGCGCCGAGGATGTCTACAAACAACTGATTAACTCTGACGACACTGTCGGACTCGCGACGGTTTATCGAGTCCTTACGCAATTCGAATCGGCGGGCATCGTCAGTCGCCATAATTTCGACGACGGCCACGCGGTCTATGAGCTTGCGGATGACATCCATCACGACCATATGGTCGACGTGGACAACGGTGGCGTCGTCGAATTTGTCAGCGAAGACATTGAAAAGCTGCAGCACCAAATTGCCGAGCAACACGGCTTTGATCTTGTGCATCATGAGCTCGTGTTGTACGTACGCAAGCGTGAGCAAACGCCTACTGAATAGAGGGTTTACTGGAGATCCTCGAGCTGTACCAAGCGTCGGTACATGAGCAGATGACGCTTTGCATTGAGTTCGTCACCCTCCAGCTCTCGAATACGCGCCAGGTTGTAATGCGCGTCCGGCACCGACGGTGCGAGCTGGTAGAAATCGGCAGCGCTTTGGCGCTCGTCGAGTTCATCAAAAATTGTGCCCAAGTTGTAATTCGCCAGCTCATGGTCGCCACGAACAGATAAGGCGCGTTGATAATGATGCCTCGCTAATCGCAAGTCACCATCAAGCTGATACAAGCGCCCCAAATTTACATGCGCATCCGCGTTTTCAGGGTCTAGTCGTACCGCCCGTCTATAGGCTTCTGGTGCACGCCCAGGATCTACTTCTTCCAAATCTAAACCTAGGTTGTACCATTCGTCGGAGTTCAACTCCTCTGGCGGTTTACCTCCACCGACTCCGTCGTTAGCGATCTGCGCCACATCCGCAGCCAAGTTCTGAATGTCGAAATCCATAGTCATCTGACGGCTTTCGACTTCCCACACATTATTCTCTTCGCGCACGACCACCGCATTGCCGTACGCGCAGATTCGAACCGCGCTAAGCGAAGACAGGCTTTTCAACTCATCTTGTAGTTTCTGTAGCGCTCGGTTTGCCTGGCGCACCGAAATCGAAGCATCGGTCATACCTTTTGCAGTGCGCAGTAGTACGACGTCTTGGAAGGAGAAACGATAGTGCCCGCGGGGACTACGCGCCGGCTGGAGCAATCTGCGTCGCACATAATGTCGGACCCGGGTAGGTTTCATGCCGATCAAATCGGATACCTGTTTAGTGCTGTAGCCTCGCATCGAAACCTATAAATCCGTGGTGGCAAATAATGCGCTTGCTAGAATCTATCAGCGCTACCCTCCAGAAGAAATATAACTTAGAGAATCAGAGCTCTCAACAAATCGCGAGACTAAATGTGTAATTGCTCCGATCAAAGTGCTAACTTTGACCAGCAGTTTTGGAGGGGATGCGGGGATGGACATACACACAACTGGCGAGAGGCCGCTATTCAAGAATCCTACATTTTGGTTCTATGGCTCATCTTCCATGGCTTACGGAATCAAAGACAACGCTTTTAGCTATCTACTTTTGATTTATTCAAACAATTGTTTGGGCGTTCCTGGATATCTATCGGGGCTTGCTCTGGCTATTGCGATGGTATGGGATGCATTTACTGATCCACTACTGGGGCACTGGTCTGATAAGAGCAACACTCGCATTGGCAGACGCCACCCGTTTATGTATACGTCCCTTCTATTGCTGCCGGGCGGGTTCTACGCGCTATTCAACCCAGTGGTTGCTGTGAGTGGCGAGGAAGCCTTTGTCTATGTTCTTGTGATGGCAATCATAATCCGCACCGGCGTGACGCTGTTCGAAGTCCCCTGCACTGCCCTCCTCCCGGATCTAGTCAAGGATTATGACGAAAGAAATCGGTGGCTCTCTCTCCGACACTTATTCGGTTGGACCGGCGGAAACGGCATTCACCTTGTCAACTTCTTTTTCTGGATTGGCGCAATTGAAATTGGGAGTAGAACATTCGGGTATGACCACGGATTCGTTTCCCCTGAGGCCTACGCCATATACGGAACGGTAGGCGCCTCGATTATTACCATCGTAATCATAACGGCTTCTCTCGGCACCCAGCGTCTCGCAGCAAAGCTACCCCAGCCGTCTGAAACCTTCAAAATCTCTGAAATGTTCAAAGAAATACGTCAAATTGCGGAGAGTCTGAAGAACGGAAATTTTGCCGCATTATTTTTTTACGGGCTAGCACTTGGTGCAGCCGGCGGATTAGGCGCCGCCTTATATCTATTCAACGTGACTTATTTCTTCGAGTTCGAGCCGTGGGAAATTGGGATGACCGCGGTAGCGGTTTTGTTTGCGCCACCCGTGGCTAGCTTTTTTGCACCTAAAGTGGGGATGAGGTTAGGCAAAAAATACGGCGCTATAGTGTGTCTTTTGACAAGACTGTTTCTTTACCCTATTCCTTATATCGCAGTTTTGAATGGTTTTTGGCCAGGCCTAGGAAGCCTAGAAAGCCTTCTAATCTATACCCTTTTTATTTACGTTGAGGTCGTGCTTGGCATTATGGGAACAGTTTTTCTAGACTCGATGATGGCCGACATCGTAGAGGATAGCGAACGAAAAACGACTAGGCGCTCAGAAGGATTATTCTTTGCTGCAAGGGCTTTTGCAGCAAAATTTACCGCTGCGTCAGGGATTTTGGGGGCTGGCATAGTGGTTTCCGCCGCAGGATTAGACGCAGTCCGATCGGTCGAACAAATGACCATGGCTATCCGCTTCGATATCGCAACGTTCTTTCTTCCGCTGTACTGTTCTTTGTGTCTCATTGGAATCGCTTTGATCAATCTTTATAAGATAGATCGAGCCTCTCATAACGCTAACTTGGATGCGTTAGCAAAGCTGCGTGATGAACAGATTGGGGAAGGGAGTACGGCTGGTCAAACCAATTGATATCTTCGACCCAAACCACCGACAAACAAAGGACCGTTTAAATGAAATCCATGAAGCTCGGACTTTCCCTTGGATATTGGGGTTCCACACCGCCGCAGCACCATGTGCAAATGGCACAACAGGCCGAAAAGTTAGGTTATGACTCGGTATGGACGGCAGAGGCCTACGGCAGCGACGCATTGACGCCACTGGCGTGGATTGGCGCGCAAACGAGCCGCATCCGTCTAGGCACTGGCATTTGCCAGATTTCTGCACGTACGCCTACCGCTATGGCGATGGCCGCCTTAACTATGGATCATTTATCCAATGGCCGCATGATTTTAGGGCTAGGAGTATCCGGCCCGCAGGTTGTGGAGGGCTGGTACGGTGCACCGTTTTCCAAACCGTTAGCGCGCACGCGTGAATATATTTCAATCATTCGTCAGGTTTTAGCCCGTGAAGAGCCCGTTGCTAATGACGGCGAGCACTATCCGCTGCCCTTCACCGGCGAAGGCTCCTGGGATTTGGGCAAGCCGCTCAAACCCATTACTCATCCGCTCCGAGCGGATTTGCCCATAATGATGGGCGCCGAGGGACCGAAAAATGTGGCTCTGGCTGCGGAGATCGCAGATGGCTGGTTGCCCCTATACTATTCGCCTTTTCGTCAGGACGTTTACTCAGCCTCTCTATCCAACGCTAAAGCAGATTTCGAGGTAACTCAGGGCTTGGTCGTCAACATCACCGACGATGTGGAGCAGGGACTCATCCCTATCAAGCACATGCTCGCCCTGTACGTCGGCGGCATGGGTGCCAAAGACCGCAACTTCCACAAAGAACTGGTTAGCCGAATGGGCTTTGAAGCTGACGCGGAGAAAATCCAGGACCTCTATCTTGCGGGTAAAAAACAGGAAGCTGCCGAAGCAGTGCCTAGCGCCCTAGCGGACGAGATATCTCTGGTCGGCCCAGTTGAGAAAATCCGCGATCGGCTGCAGGTTTGGGACGAAACACCGGTTACGTCTATAAATGTTTCCGCCCGCAGTGTTGTGGAATTACAAACCCTAGCGGACCTCATGCTGGATCGCTGACGCAGTTAAGACTTTGCCTGACGCCGAGCGCGACGCTCCTCTCGAACTTTGCGTCGCTGCTCCTTGGCCAGCTCTCTGGCGCGTTGGCGCTGATCTTTTAAGCTGACTTTAAGCTGTCCTACCTGGGCTTTCGTAACTTGAGTAAAACCGGGAATCGCACAACGAAGGCCTTCGCGCATGCCCATCATGCTGTCTGGATCAAAGCCTTGTATAGAATCGTGTTTGCACAATCGACTGTTGCGGATATCGAGCCGGACTGAGCTGTTTGTACGTAAGCCGTGGCATTGCTTTTTGAATTGCACTAAATAGTACTCGTCTTTGCCCATTTTGAACGCGACGTGTCTCGAGTCTAATACCTGAGTATCGCGTATTTGCCGGACATTCAAACAATTGACCTTTTTGACGTAATCGCGTTGCGACGCCTCCCGCTCGAGGACTTCCAGGACACTGAGCTCATCGACAGTCTCAGTTCCCTGAGCATGAGCTACAACAGCACTCATAAACCCTAGGATTAGGCTTACCATTAGCATCTTCATTGGCGCATTATTCAGCAGTCCAACAGCTTTTCCAAGCCACCGACACAATCCACATCGGCTTTATGCGAAAACAGTTCATCCGCTCGGGTTTTGCCCTGGTTGATCGCCATCACCGGCATACCCAATTCATGGGCTTTACGGACATAACGGAAGCTCGAATAAACCATCAGCGAAGAACCCAAAACCAAGACGGCTTGGGCTTGCTCGACCCAGCGATAACCTCGCTCAACATCGGCTTTTGGCACGGCATCACCGAAAAACACGACATCCGGCTTCAATACACCGTCGCAATCCGGACAGTGGGGTATTTTGACGCGACTAAAATCCAACTCTATGTCCGCATCGCCGTCGGGTGCAGGCGTAAATCGGGCCTCGTTAAGCCACGGATTCTGCCGTTGCAGCCAATCCTGCACAACGTTTCGCTCCAGCTGCCGCCCACAATCCAAACATCGAACCCGGTCTAAACGTCCATGCAAATCCAGCACCCGCTGCTGTCCAGCACGTTGATGCAGCCGGTCGACATTCTGCGTGATAACCGCAAAAACCTGGCCGCGTTGCTCGAGTTCGACTAACGCACTATGCGCGTCATTTGGCTGCGCTTGAGCAAATGCCGGGTATCCCAGCTGACTGCGTGCCCAGTAGCGTTGGCGCCAATGCAGGTGTTGCACAAAAGCTTGATGTTGGACCGGCCGTGGGCGTTTCCAAACACCGGCCTGATCTCGATAATCCGATATCCCAGAGGCTGTGCTTAGCCCTGCACCGCTGATCACCAGAACTCTAGAGCATCGACCGACAACCTCCGCAATTTGCTGCAGATCCGACGCCGCTCGGGCGCTTCGGTCAATTTCTGCCACTTAAAACCACCTCGTTGTTACTCAGCTCGGCCCGGCCGCTCTTACTTTAGGCGGGGAATCCGCTAGACTCTCGCATGCGAAGCGATTCATCAATGGACCAGCTATAAAAATCCAAAAAGGGGGAACTATGATCAAACTTTACGGTTTAAGAATGAGCAACTACTACAGCCTGACCAAGGCCCTGCTGATCGAGAAAGGGTTAGAGTTTGAAGAGGTCAAAGCCCCACCCACCCAGAAGGAGGACAACCTGGCTCGCTCGCCTATGGGTAAGATGCCGTCCATCGAGGTCGACGGGCACTTCATGTCTGAATCCATCGCCATTGCGACCTATCTAGAAAAACTCAGCCCCAACAATCCCATGTTGCCGACAGATCCTTTTGCAGCGGGCAAAGTTATGGAACTCATCTGCCACATAAAGCTCGACACCGAGTTGGTTGCCCGTCGTTGCATCGCCGAGGCTTTTTTCGGTGGTTCCGTGAGCGACGAAACCAAGGAAAGCACAGAAAAAGACCTCGCACGGGGTATGCAAGCGGTAGATCAGTTGATGGTTTGCAATCCCTACGCAGCGGGCGATACGTTCACCCTTGCAGATTTATACACTTACTATTCTTTCGGTTTCATCAGCGGCACCGCACAGAAAATGTTTAATCAAGACATTCTCGCAGAGTACCCACGAATTAAAGCTTTAATGGAAATGCTTGCCGAACGTCCGGCTATGCAGCGAGTGACTGCCGAGCAATAGGTCGCTAGGCACTGCGGGGGCGTAAGGCTCTCGCAGTGGTTCGCGCAACAACCCATCCCTGCTACTCACCGCGCTCAACGCCGGCGCGCTAACGGATACCTCACTGTAGCGCCGAAAAGTAACGCACCAAGCTTGTCTAATTGCGTCATAGATCAGCCGGCCGCGAAGTAGCGCTCTGGGGCAGGCTCAAAACCACGTATGTGAGCATCGACACAGCCAGTGCAGGGAATACCTCGTGCACGGCACCGCTCAAGTTAAACGCAAGCCAGAGCAACAGCGTGAGCGTGCCTGCGAGCATCGAACCCATAACCGACAAAGCATGACCTTTCGCCCAGTACAGACCCAAAACCACGGCCGGGAAGAAACAGGCGGCATAGAGGCTGCCAGAAAAAATAGTGATTTGTAAAATATCACCGGGCGGTTCGAGGGCAACTAACGCAGCGATCAAAGCAAGAACAACTACCGCCACCCTGGTCCATAACAAGGGTCTCCCGGCGTTGCTAAAGGGCGCCAATACATTCTTATACGCGGTGGACGCGGCCACAAGCAATACGCTGTCGATGGAGGACATAGCGGCAGCGACGATGGCTACAAATAGAAAATCCGCAGCCCAAAGCGGGAACACTGTGGCGTCGTTGAGCAATGTCGGCACAATAAGATCCGTGTCATTGATGTTGTCCAACAACAAATGGGCGTAAACGCCGATGGGGTACAAGCACGCCTGAACTAAAGCCAGACCAATTACCGCGACCCAGAGCCCCTGCTTAACCGCTCGATCGTCTTGCAGCGCATAAAAGCGCGACAGTTGCCGAGGATCCACGATCAATTTCAGCGAGCCGGACAACGCGACCCCCAATAACACTACGAACGGTATACCGCCGTTCCAGTCGAATAAAAACGCACGATCCGGGCGTGCTGCCAAGACCTCGATGGCAGCGACGCCACCGGCCGCCTTGGTGACGAAATAGAACAACATAGCGGCACCGACCACCATCAAACCGCCTTGAATAACATCGGTGCGCACAACCGAGACGAAACCACCGACGCTGGTATAGATCACTACGATCATCAGCGCCAGCATGACCGCTGCTTCATAGCTGATATCAAAAAATAAAGCGAATAGGTGACCCGCGCCTTTGAAGATCGCAATGAGATATAAAATGCTGCAAAAGACGATCACTAAACCGGAACTGATGCGCAGCGGGTGGTGCTCCCGATCATTCGTGCCAAGAAATCGGCCTGCAAGATAGTCTGGCAGAGTCAGAGCATCAAAAGCAGCCGCCATACGCCGAGTTCGAGGGCCAATCCAACGCCAAGAGATATAGGTGAACAGCACCAGCATGAACGCCATCACCAGCCATGGCAGGCCGTATTCGTAGCCCTTTCCAGCGTGCCCGATATAGCTGTTGGTCGACGCAAAGGTCGCAAAAAAGGATACGCCAATGGCGAACCCGCCTAAACGGCGGCCACCTAGGTAATATCCAGAGATCGAATCACTGGCGCGTTGGCCAAGCCATGCGTTGTACATGAGCGCCGCCACGTAAAGCAATAACAGCGATGCCGCCACCCAATGTGCAGCTATCCAGTCCAGCAGCGGCATCAAGTCGCTCGTTACGTGAATAGAGCAGGCTTATTGATCAGTTGGCGTAACTTGGAATCTGGGCATGCAGTCGTTCTACTGCCGCAAAAAACTCTTCTTTCCGTGCCTCGACAAGTGCCTTCGCGGCTCGTATTTCATGAGCTATCTCATCGCGACGAGCGGTGGCCTGCTGCATCAACTTGGACTCTTTGCGCAACGACTCCCAACGAGACACCGCTTCCAGCCAATCTTTACGCAATTCCAAGACCCGGGCTTCAAACTGTTGATACAACTCCGACGCTTCCGTGCACAGCCTCGAGCGCGCTTCAAGCTTCGCTAATTTGCGCGACGCCAGCACCTCCGCCTCCTCGCGCTTGCTGGCCCTGTTTAACGGCCCAATAAGGCGCAGAGCGCGGAGCAGTAGAATGCCGTAGCGAGTCGGGTCAAGTAACCAGCCAGACCAGCCAAACCCATTGCGATAGTCTCGCGGTAGATCGTGGTGATCACCGTGGTGGTTGCCCTCGCCAAACGGCCCCAACCAAACATAGTTGTTGGCCGCCGAACTCCTAAGTCCCTTTGTCCAGCCCCACATGTGGGTCACGCTGTTGACTGTCCAGGTGTTGTGCTGGACCAGAACGCTGCCGATCATGGAGCCCGCCAGCAGGGCGAAAAAACCTGACCAACCACCCCACGCATAACCCAGCCCCATTGGGAACAGAAACAACCAGAAGGTGGTCAAAAGGCCATAGTACCGGTCCTGCCACATGATCACCTTGTGGCGAGTGGCCTTGTAGGCGCGGCGACGCTCATCGGATTCTGGGTGATTAAACAAGTGCGTGAGCGTGTGTGACCACAAAAAATTGCGCAACGGGTCCGGAAACCAGGTTGCACTGTAGGGATCGATTTCTTTTTTTCCGTGGCGGTCCACCCCGTGATGCAGTACGTGGTTAGCAGCCCATGCTCTGACACTGCCCTGGACACCAAAGATCTGACCAAACGCACAGAAAAACAGATGCACCGGCGCCGACACCTTTTTCGTGGCGTTGTGAGTGATAAGTCTGTGGGTATAGAGGGTGGTCGATACCGAGCCGAGCACGAAATGGCTCAGTGCCCAAACTCCCGCTACCAGCGCCCAATCTGCAGGGGCGAAAACTGCCGCCCACACGCCCAAAGCGATCGCAGCAACGTGGATACCCGCGACAAAAACGCAAATTCCAATATCAAGTGAAAAACCCCGACTGTATAACTCTGTAAACGTCGCGTAGATGGGCGCATCGCGCTCTTCTGGTGTCATAGGATTAATAAACCTTAAATATTTCGTATTTGAAGTTCAGAATCGCACGGCCTGCGTGAAAACTATGTTTTCGATAACTCGGACCTTGCGACGGGGCATATACTGGGTCTCACCTGCAAGAAAAACAACCGCCAAAAACAATCGATGTAAACCTAGATAATCCACGCCGCAGTAGAGCCGTAACTGACAGTGGTCTTGACCTTTGCGAAATCAGCGTGGCACGGTGGCAAATCAGAAATTTCCTCATACAGACTTAATCGAGCCAATATCACACCATGCGCGCATTTCTACTCTATCTGCTGCCCATACTCCTGTTGCTGCTGGCGTTGTTCGCCATCGGCAGCCGGCGTAGTTCGGGCGACGAACAAGCAACCGCAACCGGCGAATCCAGTGATGCCGCCGTATTTTTAAAAATTTTCGCCCTGGGGGGAGCCATCGCGGTAGGCATATTTATGGCGCTGGAGTTCACCTAAACCTGCGGTCGAAACTTACTTAAAGAGGATTTATTGCTATGACTTTCCAACTGCACCCAAAATTGCGCGAGGACACCCACCTGATCACCACTGCAGCAGACTGCCAAGTTTTACTAATGGACGATGCACGTTTCCCCTGGCTAGTCCTAGTGCCGCAGGTCCCCGATATAACCGAGCTGTACGAATTGGGTGAGCAACAGCAACAGCACACATATCGGGCCATCCTACGCATCAGCGAGGCTCTGGCCCGACACACCCAGGCAGATAAAATGAATGTCGCGGCTCTCGGCAACCAAGTGCCACAATTGCATATTCATATCATTGCGCGGTATCGAACCGATGCCGCTTGGCCGGGGCCCGTGTGGGGCGTCGGGCAAGTGAAGCGCTATACCGCGACCGAGCTCGAGCGCACAAAAAACGCCTTGGTCACCATTCTGCCCTCGTGACTAAAACTGATCGCGCTAGGGCATAGGAATATCGTTTACGTACGTAGGCACGTGATAACCCTGCTGCACTGCTGCACGCCCAGCGATCTGCCGATACCAGCGACGCACGTTGGGGAACGCCTCTAAATCAATTTGCTGCCACTCAAAGCGCGAAATCCACGGCCAAGTAGCCATGTCCGCTATCGAATACGAACCACAGAGAAACTCGCCTTTTGCCAGCCTACGGTCAAGTACTCCATAGAGACGCAAGGCTTCGTTATAAAAACGTTCTTCGGCATAAGGCGCCTTCCCCGAATTATATTTGCTGAAGTAATGCACTTGACCGAGCATCGGCCCAATACCCGCCATTTGCAGCATCAACCACTGCATCGTCTCGTAGCGTTCCACACCCCAGAATCGATCAAATTTGTCCGCCAAGTAAATGAGAATTGCCCCACTTTCCATAAGCGTTTGCCCGTTCTCCCGATCCACGATGGCTGGAATCTTATTGTTTGGACTGATAGCAAGAAAATCCTCGTCGAGCTGTTCTTCGTTTTGCAAATTTACTGGGTGCACTGCATAAGGCGCAGCGAATTCTTCTAGCGCGATGGAAATTTTGCGTCCATTTGGCGTCGGCCAGGTGTACAAATCGATCACGTCTAAACCTCGAATTTTATTACGACCACTATACCGCGCCCTTAGGTCTTTGACTTGCAGCTGCTAATTCCCTGTGAACGCCGACGGCGGGTCCATGGCGATCCTTGTGTCCCGAACAAGTGAACCTTCCAAAACTATGGAATGTAAGCTCAACAGAGGTGCTTCACCGCGCACCGCGGAACGACCAAAATACACGGAGAAAAAGTCGAGACTCCGGGGCGGCAAAAAAAGTAGACTTTTGCCAAACGAATCCGCACCCAGCCTATGTCAAGCAACGTCGTAAAGCAGTTTTATATGGATGGCAGTCAAGGGCCGTTAGAGACGGAGCTTCACGCCGGACATGCCCACACTCCTTTACTAGTGATGTGCCACCCGCACCCGCTCTATGGTGGTTCCATGCGCGACGCAGTATTACAGACAGCTGCTGACTGCGCAGAGCGCTTGGGTTTTGGTTGGTTGCGCTTTAATTTCCGTGGGGTCGGCGGCAGCGCGGGGGCGCATCTGCCCAACACCAATCCACCGACGGAAACAGAGGACCTCACGGCCGCGGTCGAATGGTTGGGGCGCAACGCCTCGGAACGCCCGTTGATTGCGCTAGGCTATTCATTCGGTGCCAGTGTGGTGTGCCACAGCGCCAAGCACATTCAGGTCCAGCGACAGATCCTGGTGGCGCCACCGAATGCTGTTGCGTACTGTCCTATCGAGACCAGCACATCGCCGTTGGACATCATCTATGGCAGTGCTGACGATTATGTTGACCCCACTGCCTTTGCAGCTCTCAGCCAAGCATCAACTCACGAACTTCCCGACACAGATCATTTTTTTAGCGGCAAGCACCACCTCTTGGCGGCTACCCTGACGCACATTCTAACGTTAGCAGCGCCTGCGAATTAGGGCGCAAAGGGCAGAAACGCCGCTAACTCATCCAACACCTGATTCGGCTGTTCTGACAGCATCGAATGACCACAACCGGGGAGCCGCCGCTGCTGCACGTTATGCAGTGCATCTACCACAGCAAGGCCCGCTCGCGCCGGCGTCATTCTGTCTTCGTCGCCAATAAGCACTAATGTCGGCTGCTCAATTAACTCAAGCGCATCGGCTTTAAAGTTGTTGCAAGCCGTCAGATCCGCATAAAACACACCCGGGCCGGCCTGTTGCAGCAGCCGCTCACCCACAGCCAAGTTAGACAGCCCCGGATTCTCGCTGCTGCCCAAGCTGCCCCCGACACTATGGCTCCAGGTGTTCGTCATATCGATGGCGGCCTGGTCATTGTCCTTCGCCGCGTTCAGTAACACGTCCGCGACCGGCATGGGTGCGGAGGTGCCCAGTAAAGCGAGCTTTTCCACCTTCCCGGCATACCGCGCCGCCGCACTCATCGCCACCAAAGAACCCATGCTGTGCCCGACAACGCTTGCCCGCTGATTCGGACTGACCGTGTCTATGAGTCGCGCCAGCCAATCCGCGAGTTGTTCGATCGACGTCAGCGCGGCTCCTTGGCTACGCCCATGTGCAGGTAAATCCACCGCCACAACGCGCCAGCCATGTCGGGCAAAATAACGCGCTGGCATCACCCAGATCGTGTGATCAAAGCCGGCTCCATGAACAAAAATCAATGTCCGCGCATCGTCAGCAGGCGCGCCGCTGCCAGTACCGTAAAACACCTCGTTGCCGTCTACTTGTGTCCTCATGACTTGCCGCCTAGCTTTTTTTCAACCGCGCGAAGCGCGGTTTTTAAATCACTCAAAAGATCTTTAGGGTCCTCCAAGCCGACGCTAAGCCGCACCAGCCCCGGACCAATGCCCGCGGCCCGCAACGCTTGTTCTTCGACTCGATGATGCGTAGTGCTGGCTGGATGAATCACCAGCGATTTCGCATCGCCCACATTGGCTAGATGTGAGAACAGTGACAGGCTCTCGATCAGTGTGCGTCCGGCTTCACGACCGCCGCGCAGTTCAAAGCTAAACACCGCTCCTGCACCCAGAGGTAAAATCTGTTGCGCCAATTCGTAATCCGGATGACTGCTTAATCCAGGATGACTGACTTGTTCAACCAGCGGGTGCGCTTCTAGATAACGCGCGACCTCTAATGCATTGCTGACGTGCCGTTGCATACGCAACGGTAATGTCTCTAACCCCTGCAAAATTTGAAACGCCGTCATCGGCGCCATACAGGCACCGAAATCTCGGATACCTTCTTTACGCGCTCGAGTTATGAATGCCTGAGGTCCAAACTCCTCCGCGAACACAAGATCATGAAACCCAGCATAGGGTTGGGACAGCGTCGGGAACTTGTCATTCGCCAGCCAGTCGAAAGTACCGCCATCCACCACTACACCGCCGATCACGACACCATGGCCACTGAGAAACTTTGTCGCGGAATGCATTACCAAATCCGCGCCTAACTCTATGGGACGACATAAGTAAGGCGTAGCAAAGGTGGCGTCTACCAATAACGGTAACCCGTGATCGTGAGCGACTGCCGCGATTCTTGGAATATCCAGCACTTCCAGCCCGGGATTCCCAAGCACCTCGCCGAACAGCAATTTGGTATTTTCTTGAATGGCAGCCGCAAAAGCTGTGGGGTCGCGAGGATCCACAAAGGTCGTACTGATGCCAAAGCGCGACAGCGTGTATTCCAACAAGTTATGCGTGCCGCCGTACAGCGAGCGCGACGAAACAATGTGATCCCCCGCGCTAAGTAATGTCGTGACCGCCAAGTGCATAGCCGCTTGGCCGCTGGCGGTGACCACCGCTCCGATACCGTGATCTAGAGCCGCCATGCGTTCCTCGAGCACCGCGTTCGTTGGATTAGACAACCGCGAATAGACGTGACCCGCTCGCTCGATATTGAACAAGCCAGCTGCGACATCTGAATCCGGAAATACAAATGCCGCCGATTGATAAATAGGTGTCGCTCTGGCACCCGTCGTCGGGTCGGGTGATTGGCCTGCATGCAACGCTAACGTATCAAAGCCCGTGGATGGAGGACTGCGGTGTTTGGAATCGCTCATACCTTCTACTGCTCGCTTCTCATTTAACTCAGAGCTGCGAGGGTCTACGCTTTGGTCGCGTAATTCAAGCTACGCCGAAATCGCGCTGCAGCTAGATATGCGATGCCAAACCGGATACGTTTAGTCAACGAGGAATAACTAAGATGTATCCAGACCACTTATTACTGAGCTCAAAGTTGCGCCAAGCGCACGTCGCCAGTTGGCAAACCATCGGTCGGGCAGGCGACTTCTTTACCGGCAGCGAGCGCGTGGAAATGGTAAAGGCGGCGAGAGCCGCCACCACCTGCGATCTCTGCCGACGCCGCAAGGAGGCCCTGAGCCCTTACTCAGTAAATGGCAGGCATGAGGACTCAAGCAACCTGCCCGAACATATCGTGGATGTGATCCATCGCATACGCAGCGATCCTGGTCGACTCACAAAGACTTGGTTTGAAGCGGTTACGGCGACGGATCTAACCGCTCAACAATATGTGGAAATCGTTAGCGTTGTGACCACGTCGGTAATCATCGACACGCTGCATCAAGCCATGGACATAGCATTACCCGAAGTACCAGAGCCCGCAAACGGTAAACCTCGGGGGCAGTTCAACCAAAACGCGGTAGACGTAGGCGGATGGGTACCGGTAACGGATGCGCCCGCAGATATCGCGGGGCATGGTTTACCTGTCGTGCCAAACATTGCCCGCGCTATGGGGTTAGTACCCTCTGCTGTGGACTTGTTCTTCACAACATTCCGGCCACACTATTCACTGTCGGACATAGATCTTTCGATCTCTCAGGCTCAGGCCGAGTTTGTAGCGGCGCGGGTATCTGCCATTAACGAGTGTTACTACTGAACCACCTCGCACACGCTCCTGCTCCGTGCGAGCGGCCAGAACACTGACCAGCGTTATCAGGTCACAAGCCTAACCGATGCGGAAACCACCGTTGGCGTTATTGCTGAGGCTGAGTTGCGCGGTCTGACCGATGCCGCGGTGCACGGCGCGTGGGCGACCCTGAGGACTTTGCGCGAGCAGGCCGCAGCGACACTGGGAGCGCAACGAGTAACAGACGCTTTAGTGGTTGCCGCCGCTTTCAACGGAATCACCCGAGTCGCCGACGCGACGGGCATCCCGTTAGACCCGAACGTCGCCGAGACGACTGTGGAGATGCGCAATCAGGCCGATATCCAACGTTTCAGCTATACGGAAAAGAGCGCTCGCTACGATATTTAGTGCGACGACAGGCGGCGCTAATGGTATCTATGGTGGATGTTCTCTTCCGAAATCTGACGATTTAGCGTCCACCAATCGAAAATTACGCCGACTAAAAAGACACCTAAAGTCACGAGATAGAGCAGACCGGTCCACGGCTTACCCATATAAAATCGGTGCAGCCCAAGAGGTCCTATAAACACCAGCAATACCCAAGCTACCGTGTAATTTATCGGCCCGGTTGCAAAATTTCGGTCAGCTCGAGCTTCGAGACGAGGCATTAAAAACAAATCTATGAGCCAGCCAATACCCAGCAAACCAAGCGTAAACAAATAAACAGTGCCGCTGACCGGGCGGCCGAAATAAAAGCGGTGAGCGCCCAGGAATCCGAAAATCCATAACAGATATCCCACCAACAAACTGTGGGTATCAGAAACGATTCGATCGTTCGCATTCATTGCTTGCGAGCTGTCACGGCATCTCAGTGTTTTTTCAGCAGATAATAATTGTTCATTGGGCTTTCGATATCAAGCTGCAGGAACTCACTAAAGCCAGCCGCCCTTGTCATTTGTTCGGCAAGATTGCGAGTAAATCCGAGCGTGCCAAGTCCAGCACCATCCGCAGTCGACATGCCGGAGTTCATGCATACCATCACCGAAAATCCATACAACAGCCCGGAAATCGGGTGGTTTTGCAGATTCTCATTAAAGGTCTCGAAACCTTTGATGTCCTCACAAAGCCAGTAACTTTCAGGTTTTAACGCCCTGTGAATATCACTGATCAGACGATCGGGATACGGCGTATCGTGCACAACATCGAAAGTCGTGACCAAATCAAAAGTCGGCTGTTCCGGTAACGGCTGCTGCAGCGGATTAATCAGCTCTATATTCGTTACGCCGGCTTCGACGATGTTCGCGCGCGCACGCTGCAAGGCAAGCTCCGAGGTGTCGTAGCCAACAAACCGGGTACTTGGAAACGCTTGCGCCATGGCAATGGTTGACAGCGCACCGCCGCAGCCCACATCAGCAACGGCTGCCCCGGCAGCAAGACGCTCTGGCATCCGCGGAATCATCGGCAGCATTTCGGGCACCAAGCGATGCTGCTTGGAAAACGCCCCCATCCGCTCGATACCGCAGGCGCAATTGGGGCCATGCTCGTCGTAGCTCATGCCCAAACCGGTGCGGAAAGCGTCTTGCAGCTTTTCGACTGCGGGAAAAACAGCCA
Source organism: Gammaproteobacteria bacterium UBA2955 (assembly GCA_002348825.1). Classification (GTDB taxonomy): domain Bacteria; phylum Pseudomonadota; class Gammaproteobacteria; order Pseudomonadales; family Azotimanducaceae; genus UBA4421. Next base: position 12,001 of record DEBN01000062.1, on the reverse strand, counting down.
ATGCAGCGTCGTAGGCACCCATGAGATAAGCCGGGTGATCGACATCAACCAATACCGCGTGGGCCTCCGCGGAGAGCGCAAACACATTGGCGTCAGAATCATATTCCACCTGCCCAACACAGGCTTGGTGCTGCAACCACTCACGTACCCAACGCTCATGCAAATTTAACGCATCGGCCAGCCTTACGCTGTCGCACGGACCAACCTCATAGAGCGCTTTAAACAAACCCAGTCGATCGCCCAATACCGAAATGGCACAATTGAACCCTGCAGTGACCATGCCACCAGTTTGCTTGAGAAAGTCACCCAGTTTTTCTTGATCTACGGCCGTCATTATTGCTCTCCAAAGTTGTCGTATTTTCTGGCAGCACCCGAAGTGCGTAAGACCAATTCCACAGTAAATCAGTTACATTCACCCTTCGTAAAGCTACCTGCAACCAGTTAGGGACTCGGTATGGATTTTCCACAACCCCAAATCATCGACGTAAACGGCGTGTCGCTGGAAGTGTTTAGCGCCGGCCAGGGGACCCCGCTGGTCCTCTGTCATGGCTGGCCAGAACACGCCTACTCGTGGCGCTATCAAATTCAGCCGTTGGTAGACGCTGGCTACCATGTGATCGTGCCGAACCAACGTGGCTATGGATATTCCAGCCGACCCGATCGGGTAACCGATTACGATATCGAACACCTAACCGGCGATCTTGTAGGCTTGTTGGATTATTTCGGCTATGAGCAGGCCGGTTTTATCGGCCACGATTGGGGCGCCATAATCGTTTGGAATTTGGCCATGATGCATCGCCAGCGGGTCAGCGCCGTGGCCAACCTCAGCGTGCCATTTATGCAGCGCGGCCCGACGGAGTGGGTCGGATTCTGGGAAAAAATGCTTGGCGGCGACTTTTACATCGTGCACTTCAATCGCCAAATGGGCGTTGCTGATGAGGTCTTTGCCGCCAATACCCGCCAGTTTCTGAACAACATGTATCGAACCAATCAGTGGCAACACCCGCCGGTGAGCTTAGGCCCGGGCATGAATATGATAAATATGGCGACGATGCCGGAACTGGCCGACGGTATGCCTGGCGACCCGTTGATGTCAGATGAGGACATGCAGGTTTTTCTCGACGCCTTCGCCAGATCCGGCTTCACCGGCGGTATCAACTGGTACCGTAACTTCAGTCGCAACTGGGAAATCATCGGCGCCTTTGAGCAGCGTATTTACCAACCCACACTGATGATCTACGGCGACTACGACATGGTTCCAAAGTCCGAAAATCTTCAAGACTTCGTAAGCGACCTGACCGTGCAATCATTCCCCTGTGGCCACTGGATACAGCAAGAGCGGCCCGAGGAAACCAATATGGCGCTGCTGGACTGGCTGAGCAAAAAATACCCAGCCTGACGGACTCAAGCAGCTCAGAATGCTTGCTGAATCGCACCCACAAGCGCAGCGCCAATAAGCGCTAAATTTGCCAGCAGACCCATCGCGAAGCCTATGGTACGAGAGCCCGGATCACGGATGTACGCACGTGCATAAAGCGCGCGGCCGATCACAAAGAGTAGGCCAACAGGCGCAGCAAAAAATTGATTGCCGAACGTTGCAGCAGCAACTAACGCCGGAAGGAACACCACCAGTTGCTCTAAGGTATTTTGATGGACTCGAAAGTATCGCTCAAACTCTTCATTACCAGTGGTCGCAGGCGCAGCAACGTCGCAGCGACCACGAGCACGACCAACTTGAATCGAGAAGTAAATAAACTGTAACAGCGCCACCATTGCGATGATTACTATATAAGCCACGTCTGTCCCTTTGTTCGCCTGCTAAAGATGGACGGATTTAACCGCCTTATTGCGATTAAAACCACCCGCTTAACGCCGATTAAGCATAAACGCCGCACCGGCCTCAGCCACGACATAGTCGTCTGCGATGCGAATAACTTGCCCCTGCATCTGCGCCAACCGGCGTTTGCGTTTGATGCACCGGCCCTCGAGGCGCACTGGCGTACCCACAATGAGTTCGCTACGGTATCGGATATCGGCCCGGGCAGTGAAGCACTGCTGACCCTGTAACCACAAAAAATTAGCCATCACGTCATCAAGCAGGCTAAACACGATACCGCCGTGGGTGACGTTACGATACCCCGCATGCTCGGGCGCGGGGGTAAACTCGCCCCGGCAAACATCGCCATCTAGGAAAAATTTAACCCCAAGCCCGATGGGGTTCGCAGGACCGCAAACAAAGCAGTGATTGCTGTCGCTGGCCAGAGCCTCTTTGCGGTCAGTGTGGTCTTGATTATCCGTCACTCAAAATCTCCATTACTCGCGTGATTGCTCTACAGCCGTTAGAGTAGTGGTTCATGATGCCAGTTTTGCAATATTCCAGCTTGTGTTAAACAAAATCACTCAAAGCCTTGCCGCTTACGATGCGCAGTTCGCCCAGACAGACGCCAACACGCGCGAGGCGGCGGTGGCGCTTATTCTGCGACAGCGCTCTGCAACGCCCAGCAGCACTGACATTTTGTTCATTAAGCGCGCCGAAAAAGCCGGCGACCCCTGGTCTGGGCACATGGCTTTTCCAGGCGGCCACAAGGAGTCCTATGACGACGGCTTGCGCGGCGCGGCCATGCGAGAAACGTCAGAGGAAATCGGTCTCGACCTAGAAGATTCGAAATATCTTGGCGCCTTAGATCATGAACAGGCGAACCCCAGAGGCCGAGTGCTGAACATGCTTATTGCGCCGCATGTCTTTCAAATAACCGGTGATCCCGCTTTTACGCCCAACCACGAGGTCGCAGAGGTGGTATGGGCGCCATTAAACGTACTTGCTGCGAACACCTTGCACAGCACCGAAACGATGCCCATGGGAGGGCGGCCGACGATATTTAATGGCTATCGACTGGAACGCGGTCATTTCGTCTGGGGCTTGACCTACCGGATTCTCAAGTCCTTCTTTGCCACGGTAGACCCAACCTGGCAGCCACCGAACGAGATTGACTGAGCGCAGTCGCGCTATTGGCTGTAGCGAAGCTGGCGGAAATTGGCGATGGCCAGCCCCGCCGCAACACTGGTAAACGGGTCGTGATCCACGACGCGACCACTGAAGCGCTGCACCAACAGGTCATTGACCGCTGGAATCAGACTCGATCCACCAGTACGCAGCACAATCCCAATGTCCGCATGGCGTAAACCCGCTTTCGCCACGACAGTATCCAAAGCCTCGGCGACCGCAGCGATAGGGTCACTGATTAGCGCTTCGAATTCCGAACGCCGCATAGGAATGGCTAGGTCGATTTCCGGAATGTCCAAAACCGCTCGATCGAGGCTAGACAACTCCGCTTTGAACGCTTTGATACGCGCGAACAACAAATAGCTCAAGTTGTGCTTAATAACATCGCGCAGTCGTTCAAATTGCTTCTGACCCGGCCCGCCTGCCGCAATGCATTCCATTACCGGGGTCGTGTATCGATTCTGGTTTAACGTGTAGGTGATCGCCCAATTGACCAACAACTCTTCAAAGTCTTCAAACGGGAACCGTGTTTCAATCTCGCGATCAAAGCCACGGCGACGCCAGACCTGCCCTTTGCCTAGGTGCGGAAACAGCAGCTTACGGAACAACAATTGGTCGATATGATCGCCACCCAAGCCGATGCCGTGAGTAGCCACCACTTCAAAGTCTTGGCGCTGCCGCCGTAACACACAAAAATCCAGGGTACCGCCGCCAAAATCCAACGTCAGCAGCAAATCGCCATCCGCGTCCGGGTCGCTGTGCAGATAACTGACCGCCGCGGCAATCGGTTCTGGAAAAAAGTGTTGATTCTTTATCCCAGCGTAATTAAACGCCTCGCCTAACCGATTAAGGGCTAATTCGTTCGCAAATTGATCGCGCCCTTCAAAATTGACCGGATAACCGAGGTGCGCCCCGTTTACCGGACCCACTCGCTGCTCTATCGACTGCCGAATGCGCAGCAACAGCGGAGTAATCAGAGCGACCAACCGAAAAGGCTGGTCAAAGACCATAAGTCTGCGCACCGTTTCATCGCCAAGCAGCCGCTTGGTGCCACGGAACAACCGACCTTGCATACCGCTGTCTGTAACGGCCGCGCCATAAACCTTCTGGGTTGCAGTCTCGACTTCGGACACTTCATCGCCGCCGCCCGCTTCCACAAACTGGCTAGTTTCGCCTACCACCTCAGGAATCAGCTCCACGGTCCGGCCAGTGTTGTCGGCTATATATTGATTGACCGCCTGATTACCGGTCTGGGCGGTGAGCGACCGATCAATGTAGGTGGCGGATGGAATGATGTCGTCGTCTTGTTCAAGGCGCACGAGCTGCAATTGCTCGCCGTCAAAGATGGCTGCCGCAGAGTTGCTGGTTCCAAAATCAATGCCGATGCCTACTTTCGACATGCCTGTCCTCTCGTAGTCCACGCGCCGGTAGCGCCGATTTACGCACAGCGCTTGCCGAGTTGTATGAGTTTCGCCGCCCACAGCACCGCTGCGGCAGAATAAACGGCGGGCATAGTAACCGCGATGACCGGTGAGGCCAATCGCATCACCACCACAATGACCTCGACACTAAGACTTGTGTAAAGTCAGACCATGAGTAACGCGACACCACCCTCCGATCTGGGAAAATTCCGCAAGCTCCGCCGCAAACAAAACGCCCGCGGCAAAACGCTCTGCGCCCGCGGCTTTCACAAATGGACGGACGATGGCAAAAAACAGTTCGATGTGAAACAAGGTCGCCTCATCAGCATTCAAAGCTGTCAGCGCTGCGGTGTTAAAAAAACTCAAGTAAGCTAAATTTCGACCCCCAGCGCGCCCAAATCACAACCCACCCCGGTACCGCCAAGCCCACAATAGCCGTTGGGCACCTTGGCCAGATACTGCTGATGATAATGTTCGGCATAATAAAAATCGCCGGCCCTCGCCAGTTCGCTGGTGATCTGTCCATAGCCGGCCGCATTCAAGGCGTCTTGAAAAATTGCAGCACTGGCCTTGGCCTGCTCCAGCTGTTCGTCACTGTACGCATATATCGCCGAGCGGTATTGAGTGCCCATATCGTTGCCCTGACGCATACCCTGAGTGGGATCATGGCCCTGCCAAAAAGTCTTCAAAATCTCTGCCAGTCCAATCTGCTGGGTATCGTAGACCACCAACACCACTTCGGTGTGACCGGTACCGCCACTGCATACTTCTTCGTAGGTCGGGTTAACGGTATAACCTCCGGCATACCCTACCGCTGTGGAATAGACACCTGGCAATTGCCAAAACATCCGCTCTGCGCCCCAAAAACAACCCATACCTACGAGCAACTGCTCGCATGTCGCGGGGAAAGGAGCCTGCAGTCTGCGACCGTGGACAAAATGCGCTGGGGGTAACGGCATAAGATCGTCCCGTCCCGGTAACGCTGTTTGCGGAGTGGGTAATTCAGATTTGATACGTCCAAACATAATGCTTCTCGATCACCTATATAGAGAAAAATGGCCACGCGGCCGGTTACATTACTCTAGCCCTTGCCCTTGGTCTTGGTACGATTTGGCTTAGAGTTTTTTTCAATAAATTGCACGATCTGTTTCGCTACGTCCACTTGGGTTACTTCTTCTACGCCGCGCAGTCCTGGCGATGCATTGACCTCCATCACCAACGGACCGCGTTCCGACCGAAGAAGATCGACGCCACACACATTCAGACCCAGATAACGCGCCGCTTTGACCGCAGTTGCACGTTCCTGAGGGGTCAGCGACACCTGATGCGCAGAACCACCGCGATGTAAATTACTGCGAAATTCGCCTTCAACAGCCTGTCGACGAATAGCGGCGACCACTTTGTTACCAATAACAAAACAACGAATATCCGACCCACCGGCCTCGCGAATATATTCCTGCACCAAAATATTGGTATTGGTTTCCATAAACGCTTGAATAACGCTTTCCGCGGCCTTTTGGGTTTCTGCCAGCACCACGCCTTTGCCTTGGGTGCCCTCCAGCAACTTTATGACCAGCGGCGATCCACCAACCTCACGAATGAGACCAAGCACATTGTCCGGCGTGTGGGCAAAAGATGTCACTGGAATACCAACGCCCTTACGCGCGAGCAACTGCAAACTCCGCAGCTTATCCCGCGCACGGGTAATGGCTACCGATTCATTTAGGGAGTATACCCCCATCATTTCGAACTGGCGGACCATGGCACAGCCATAAAAGGTTACCGACGCACCGATACGCGGGATTACCGCATCAAAGTCCTTAGCTCGGAACTCTTCTTTCAAATAATGCACCGAGGGATTATCCGAGGTGATGTCAACAAAGCAACGAAGATGGTCGATCACCCGTACCGTATGCCCCGATTCTTCACAGGCTTGACGCAATCGGCTGGTCGAATAGAGGTTCGTACCGCGCGACAAAATCGCAATATTCAAAACATCGCTTCCGGCATCAGACCACAGATGCGGCGCCGGTTTAGGGCATCGCTAAGATTTCTCGACATCATTCCTCTTCCTCGCCAAATTCATTGACGTCTTTGAAGCCGCCTAACAAATATGATTTTCCGGGAACGACATGGTATCCGTCCGGAATACCGCTACGGCCCAACAACATGCGAAAGCGCATATGCGTGCGCGATGCCAAGGTCAGTTCAATAGTGCGGACTTCATCGCCAATGCTCACTTTCGTCGCTATTACCGCTCGTTCGTCCTGCACACCGCCAGAATTTCGCACCTTCCGGTATCCGACAAACGGCGCTCGACAACGCACTGTAAGGGCGTCACTGAACTGACTGGGCATAATATTAAAATCTACCCAAGTACTGCCGTCGACCGTACTGACTTGGATATCTGTCGCGTGAATCGCGGACGTCAACGCGCCGGTATCAACTTTTGCTTTGATAGAGTCGACACCCAGTTCCGGCAGCGCCAGATACTCGCGCCACCCCATCTCAACGCCTTTGCTTTTGCTCATCGGTGGCGTCTACGCTGGACCTTTCTCATGCTACCCATGCTGCTCCAAACATCGCTGATGCATGCATTTAACACATACCTCGCCACCGCCCATTTTACGCATTCTTACGCATTATTCGTCAAAAGTGATGAGTGACCTCAACAATATTTTCGCTGTCTAGTGGTAAGATCTTTTCACAGTCTAAGGTCTGCGCCGTCGGTGAGTTTTAACCACATCCCGACGGTGCTATAACGATTCGATGAAAATGCTCCGTCAGCCGCTGAATTTACTCTGTATCTTGGTGAGCCTTGGGTTCCTTTCTGGCTGTCAAATAGGCGCAACTCGACCACCCGTGGTGGAGCACAATGGCACGCCGCTACCAAATGTTATTGCACTACAGCAAGACTTTCTCTTAAAACCAGACGTTGCCGAGCGATACCTGCGTGTGTCCGAACTTGAAGCTCAGGCGCTGGCTCTGTTGGGCGATGAACCGCTGCGCCTCGGCTCGGTCGGTTCGGCTATTCTAGAAATTTATCCAGCAAGCTATACCGGCCACTTCGTTCTCGAAAAGTTCTATCGTAATTTGGAGTCCACAGAGGCTCAGCAATTCCATGCCGCTTGGCTACGCCATCTGCGCAATAGCATCACGCTCGATGCCAAAGGCACCGCCGAGGCACCCTACAGAATATTCAGCATAAACGACGCAAAGACCCTGTTAGCGCGCCAAGGTCTTATTGAATCGGGCGCCATCTACCAGAACAGTGCGGAAAAACCACTGACGCTGACACTGCTCGCGCGAGAAAACGATCAACAACCAATACGCAGCATGCAATTCGACCTTACACCGGTACTTAAACCGCTGAATTCCGACCTATCGGGCGAACAAGCAGTGCAACCAAATAATCCATGGCCGCTGCTGCGAGAACTGGCGAGCAGCCAAAATTCGGCAGCGCAAACGTCAATAGGCACATTCTTAGCCAAGCAAAACCGCTTCGACGCCGCCATAAGCTGGCTGGAGGTGGCTGCTCGATCGGGAAATCTGCTGGCAAATAGACTACTGGCGAGAATTTACTGGCTCAAAGCCGATATTGCGAAAAAACAGTCGACCAAAGATGACAAAGGCAGTTCAGCAGACCCGCAGCCCACGGCGGAGGAATTCAAACAGCTTGCCCTAGAAAATCATCTGCAAGCCATTGCACTGGGTTCCGTGGAGTCCATGTACGCTCTAGGCAGACTCTACATAGAAGGTTTTTATGGCGACGCCAACACCACCGAAGGTGTGACTATGCTCGAACAGGCTGGGCAACTCGGCAATGTTGAAGCGCTACTTTATCTCGGGCATCAATTTCAAACCGGGCAACGGGTCGCAGCAAATCCAATCGCCGCGAAAGATTATTTAGAGCAAGCCGCGGCCCTGCAAAACCCGGCGGCAATAATTAGCTATGCACGCTATCTGAGCAGCGCCGTTGGCCAGCAAAGTGTCTCTGCCCACGCGCGCCTGATGCCATGGCTATTAGAGTTAGCGGCTACCGACCACGCCGAGGCCATGGTAGTGCTAGGCAATTTGAACGCCCGCGGCATCGCCGTGCCGAAATCCAACAGGCGCGCGTTGCGGTGGTATAAAAAGGCAGTTCGCAATGCGGGCTCACACCATCACGGCGCGGCTGAAATCATTAACGAAGTATCATGGACCTTGGCCACCACACCCATAAGAGGCCTACGCAACAGCCGCTACGCGCGCACCATCATGGATGAGTTAATGAACGCGGATAAGACGGCGCGTGACCGTCCTGAGTATCTAGACACCTGGGCTACAACCTATGCAGCAAATGGTGACTTCGAAACCGCGGTCGACATGCAGCAACGGGCGATAGAAAAAGCGTTGGAGCAGCAGCGGAATGATGTGATCGAGGTCCTGAGAAAGCACCTCTCTAAGTTCAAGGCCGGTGACCAAATTGTCGAACAGGTCCCGTAGCTCCACGCTGCAGCAGTTTTTAGCAACGCAACCGACGTTACTCGACGTTCGCGCCGAGCAGGAATACGCAAAGGGCCATTTCCCGAACAGCTTCAACGTGCCCATTCTGACCGACGACGAGCGCCGGCAGGTGGGCACGGCTTATAAACAACAGGGATCCGACGCAGCAACAGCGCTAGGGCATAAACTTGTATCCGGTGACCTGCGCGAACAGCGTATAGCCACTTGGCAACGAATCTGCGCCGATTACGACAATGTTCACATCATGTGTTGGCGTGGCGGTCAACGCTCCGGCCTTACCCAGCAGTGGTTGGCTCAACGCGGCGTGCAGCGCCCGCGAATCGACGGCGGCTTTAAAGCACTGCGGCAGCAAAGCCTGGCGATTCTTAATCATCCGGAAAAAACCTTCTGGTTGCTGGGCGGCCGCACCGGATCGGCAAAAACCGTCATTATTCGAGGATTGCATAACAGTATCGATCTGGAAGGTCATGCCAACCATCGAGGCTCTGCATTCGGTCGGCGACTGACACCACAACCCTCCACAGTAACGTTCGAATGTGCTCTGACGATAGACTATTTAAACCACGCGCAGCGAAATTTGGTGGTCGAAGATGAGAGTCGCACCATCGGTAGCGTCGGCTTGCCAGAGCGCTGGCATCAATGCATGCAACAGGCTGACATAGCGCTGCTCGAGGTGAACATTGAACAGCGAGTAGCCCATATCAAGCAAGAGTACGTCGATGAGGCCCTGATCGAGGCCGCGCAGCATGGCCTCACCGAGGAGCATCTGCATCAGCAATATCAAAGCGCGTTATTGCGTATCGGCAAGCGTCTGGGCGGAGCGCGAATGCAGACGCTACAAAAGCTTCTGGCTCAGGCTTTCCGCCAGCAAGCCAGCCATACCGCTTGGATCGATTATTTGCTCCGCGAGTACTACGACCCAATGTACGACTATCAGCTCAGCAACAAGCAGCACCGCGTCAAAGTACGCGGCAACGCCGACGACATCACAGACTTTCTAACCCAACTGTCCTAGTCTTCGAGAAACGCTTTAAGGTGTGCGACGACCACTTCGGGTTGATCGTGGTGAGTCCAATGGCCTGCGTTTTCGATATCGAACAATTGTGCGTTAGCAAAATACATTAACGTGCCGTCCTGACCGGTGCGATTTTCTAGGCCGTTCTCGGCATTCAATAACAAAACCGGGCATTGGATTGATTCCCACAACTCGATCATTTCATCTGTACGAATACCCATTATCGAAAAGTTGTAAGTGTAGTTGTCGTATTTCCAAGTAAAGCGACCGTCCTCATGCCGCACACTACCGTGTAGGGTCAAGTGGTAGGCTTGCTCACGACTCAACTGCGGATTCGCTTGCTGCATTCTTTGATAGGCGTCGGCAAGCGAGTCATAGCGCTTAGGTTGCCGGTCGGCCAAACTCTGGGTGGTCTCGACCCACGTCCTGAGCTTTTCTCCCAACGACAACTCAGTGGCATGACGCTGCCACAGACCAATACCTTCGATCACAACCAATTTAGACACTAACTCCGGATAGGTACCGGCAAAAAAACTGGTAATCGCTCCGCCCAGGCTATGCCCCACCAAGCACACAGGGCCATAGTCGTTCTGCACAATCAGCTGATATAAGTCGTACAAATAGTCGAGGAAGTCATAGCCCGAGCCATTAACCCATTCGGAGTCGCCATGGCCGCGAAGATCGGGAGCGACAATATGGTAGTCATCGACAAAATACTTCAGCACATCATCCCAGGTGCGGCTGTGATCGCGCACACCATGAACAAACACGATGGTAGGGGCTTTGGTGTTGCCCCATTCGACGAACTGCAAGCGTAAACGCTGAGAGTAAAAACTGTGCGATGTGGGCAAATGACCGTTCATATTCCGTCCTTGCTGAGCTTGTGATCGTCGGCAGCTGTGACCAGCGAGGGGCTATTCAATTCAGAGCCAAGCAACTCGTGGGCGCGCCGGTCAAAAATGTCACGCACGAACTCCATAAAGACTTTTACCCGCTTAGTGCCGCGTAAATCGGGATGGGTCAACATCCACATCGATGGGCCCAGTACCGGAGGGATATTGCCTACACGCAACAGGCCGGGATCCGACTCAGCGAGGATGCACGGCAAAAACGCGTAGCCCAAACCCTGACGCACTGCTTCTAAATGCAGCAACAAACTGTGATTACGCACCTGAATACGGGCATTAGCTGCATGTGCAACGCGCAATCTACGACTCGCTTTGCTCATTTCACTGTCTGTTAGGTAATCCACCCAAACGTTATCCTCACCCCCGGGTAACACCCCTAACCGGATATCCCGATCAACCAACTCTTGCGACCCATACGCGGCGATCGCAATCGGCGATAGCGAACGACCGACCAAATTCTCTGCCGGATGGTCCGTCGCCGCTATGAGCACATCGGCCTCGCGAATATTGATGTTGGGCCGCTGGTGACCAGGCACCATGCTGATCTCAATATCAGGGTATAGCGTTTGGAAACGCGCGAGTTCTTTAACCAACAGGCTGAGGGCGATCACTTCCGGAATAACCACGCGCACCAACCCAGACAGCCGTTGATCTTGGCCGATCAGCTTGCCCTCAATATTTCCGAGGTCCGACGCAATCGCGTTGACTCGTGCTATCACCTCTGCGCCTTCTGGGGTAATGGTGAGGCCGCGCTGCGAACGAGTGAACAGCTGCACCCCCAAACGCTGCTCAAACTGATCCAACCGCCTACTCACCGTCGACGGATTCACGTCCAACTGTTCGGCCGCCGCGCGCACCGAACGCGTGGCTGCCAGAGCGCTGAAGTACTTATAGTCGTCCCAATCCATCTAGAGCGTCATCCATTGCGCCATTGATCGCTCCCAGCAAGTTGGAGGAGCGATCTGCTGCCACCCATCTGCGCGCGAATATGCCGAAATCGCGTTTCCAACGTCACAAACTAACCGATAAATCACGTAAATCCTCGCCGAACCGACAGCTTTGCATTTAACACCCAGTGTTGCAATTAAGCAATCAACTGTTGCGTAACTTAATGTGGCATATTTCTGTTACTGCAAGTAACATGATT
>DEBN01000181.1:73239-73772 GCA_002348825.1 Gammaproteobacteria bacterium UBA2955 | reverse complement strand
GCAGCCGCGAGGCTGCTTTTTTTTGGGCGATTATCTTTAATGACTCGGTTAAGCTGGGTTTTTTTAGTTTGCCGGGGCATTGACCGCAAGTGATGAGAGATATGATTTGTCGCCGTTTCAGGGCGTTGCCGATCAGGGGCGTGCTGCTGGCTCTTGTTATGATAAGTCTGCACGGCTGCAGTTTTCATTCGAAACAGTGGAGCGCCGTGAGTGCGCTATGGTCGGAGGCATCAGGTCCGCAGAAAAATTGGCGAGTGTCCTGGGACGGGGACTTGATCGATGTATTTGCTATCAATACGCCAGATGAAGTGATCTTTGCTGATGGCGATGGGTTTTTACTGCGATTCGACGGATGGCAGATTACCGCCGTCGAAGGTATTTTACCTAGGGGCGATTCGCTTAATCTGGATGTCATCAGGGATCAAGAAGAACAATTGACGCTCCTCAGGTACTCAGGCACTAACAGTGATTTTGGGCAGCAAAGGTGCGATCGCTGGATGATGGTGAGCGGTGCCGAAGACGATGACGGCGAT
>DEBN01000181.1:72072-72893 GCA_002348825.1 Gammaproteobacteria bacterium UBA2955 | reverse complement strand
TGCTATACGAGCAACGCTGTGACTCCGGAACGGCGTCGGCGACGCATACGCTGCGCTTAAACAGTGACCGGCAGCTGCTGGCGATGCGTTTTACGTTTCATCCCGCGCGCCCCCCTGCGATTATTCGTTATATGGGTGAATAAATCGACGGCAAAGCGCTTAGCGGCTACAATTTAAGCCACCAAATGCTCAAAAGTTAAGGTTGTCGGCGAGCGCATGCAGCTACCTTTCAGACCTATCCCAATCGTTCTAGTAGCGGGTTTATCGGGCCTTATCGGGGGGGCGTCGGGGGTGGTGTTGCTGGTGTTTATGTTATTGCTTACGCAAATGAGTCTCGGGCGAGAGCAGGCGGACAAGCATGGGATATCGGAGCGTAACGCCTCTCGAATGGGTGGAGTGGCGATCATACTGGGGACGGGGTTGTTCTGTGGAGCTGCAGTTCTCAATCTTGGGCCTGATGTGGGCGCTGCAGGCGTGGGACTTTTGCGTGGCTATGAATGGGCAGCGCTGCTGATTGGTTTGGTGGGCCTAATCGACGACCTTACTCAGCGTATCAGCCCCGCGAAGCGTCTGGTTTTGATGACCGTTATTGTGGCCGGTGTGTTCTCCCTGCAACCCAGGCTGCTGCCCGGCCCCATCGATTTCTGGGTGTTGAACGACCTGCTTAATCAGCCTGCAGCTATCGCGATGGGTGCGACGCTGATTGTTGTTGGGTTTGTTAATGCCGGCAACATTGCCGACGGCGCCAATGGACTTCTTGCGACCATGGCATTGTGTGTGTTTTTTCTTGCCTATCAGCACACGCAGACGGTGCTGTTTTT
>DEBN01000181.1:63625-71664 GCA_002348825.1 Gammaproteobacteria bacterium UBA2955 | reverse complement strand
TCCTATGGATTGTCCGCCATGATGGCGTTGGCGTGTCTGGATATGCTCCAAAGCAGTGATGCATCTATATGGTTCTTCGCCGCTGTTTTAAGCTATCCGTGTACGGAACTTGTGCGTGTTATGGTGAATCGGTTGTTGCGTAAGAGGTCACCGTTTGCGGCAGACAATAGCCATGTGCATAACAAAGTCTTCGCGGCGCTCAAGCGAGCGGGTTGCTCTGCCCTGCTGGCTAACTCGCTGACGGGTCTTATTGTGAGCGGCCTGTTCTCGGTCTTGCCAACCTATCTGGCCCTATCCGGAGTTTTGCCCTGGACCTCGCCGTGGTGGTTCGTCTACTTCTTGGCCGGGGTGGCGTTGCATTTGATCCTCAGCTTGCTCAGTCGGCAGAAGTTACGACCGCGATACTCCGATGTCGGCTGAAGCCATGCGGCGGCGACTGATGGCTCGACATCGACACAATACTTTGCTTACATAAGTCGGCTAAAATTTCAGTATTACTTAAAGCGGGAAGGAAGTTTCAATGGCGATGATTCTCAACGAAGAGCAGACCATGCTCAAAGACAGTGCCAAGGATTTTTGCACGACCAATACACCCATCGGACAGTTGCGTAAGCTCAGAGACGAAGCAAATGCAGACGGTTTCGATCGCGGATCTTGGGCGTCCATGGTCGAGTTGGGCTGGGCAGCGATCCCCTGGGGCGAGGAGCACGGTGGTCTTGCTTTTGGTTATAAAGGATTGGGGGTGGTGACCGAAGAATCAGGCCGCACGCTTACCGCGAGTCCCCTCTATGCGTCCGTTTGGGTCGGTGGAACCTTAATCAATCTGGCAGGTTCAGAGGCGCAGAAAGCAGAATTGCTGCCGCAGCTGGCAGCAGGCGAAATTCTGTTGGCGCTGGCGCTAGAAGAGTCCCACAAGCACGACCCTTATGGCGTCAGCACTACCGCCACGGCGAGTGGCGATAGTTATACGTTAAACGGCAAAAAGACCTTCGTCCTGGACGGGCACGTGGCGGATAAGTTGATCGTAGTTGCGCGCACGTCGGCAGAAGCAGGTTCCCGGCAAGGCCTGAGCCTGTTCATGGTTGATCGCGAAGCGGCTGGGCTATCCGTAACTCGCACACTCATGGCGGATTCGCGTAATGCCGCCAACGTTGTGCTCGAGGGTGTTCAGGTCGGTAGCGACGCACTGATAGGGGAGGTCGATAAGGCCGCAGACGCGTTAGACCAAGCGTTAGATATTGCGCGTATAGGCCTGAGCGCCGAGATGCTCGGTGGCCTGCAGGAATGTTTTGAGCGTACCGTGGCTTATTTAAAAGAGCGTAAACAGTTTGGCGTCGCGATTGGCTCTTTCCAGGCGCTTAAGCATCGCGCGGCAGATATGTTTTGTGAGATTGAGTTGTCAAAGTCCTGTGTGCTTGAAGCACTGAGCGCTCTGGACGAAGGCCGCGATCGAGAAGAGATTGCTAAACTTGCCAGCCTTGCGAAAGCCAAAGTCGGCGAGACCTATAATTTAGTTTCTAGAGAAGGGGTGCAGATGCACGGCGGTATAGGTATGACCGACGAATTCGATATAGGGTTCTTCATCAAGCGCGCGGCTGTTTCTGAACAGACCTTCGGTGATGTGAATTATCACCGCAATCGATACGGAGAGCTTGAAGGCTATTGATTAAAGCTCTCGCGCTTATCGAAAAGGGCGCCGCGGCGCCCTTTTTCTTATATCAGCTGCGCCTAATACCGATGACCTGCCCTATGCGTTTGCTTTTAACGAGCGGCGCATGGGCACTAAAAACGGAGGTCAATTTTGCCATTACGGCCTCTGGAAATGACGCTGACCGGCGGCTTGTCATGTCTACGTGTAGGGCCATTTGTTCGGATGTTGCGGCCAGATACCCTTCATCGCAGTGGTACATCTCCTGGTAGAAATGTAGCCGTTTATGGTCGAAGTCTAAGAGCTGTAGGCGCACCTCCACTTCATCTCCGAGTTTTAGCTCTTGCACATAATTCACATGCACCTCGAGGGTAAAACATGAACCGACACCGCTGGAGGCATAGGCTGCGCCGACATTCAGCAAATCGAAAAAATGGTCGACTCCGTGGTCGAAAATGACGTTGTAATAGGCCATGTTTAAATGGCCGTTATAGTCGATCCAGTCCTCGCGCACGCGCTCTCTGGGGCAGAGGAGCGGCGCCTCGATGTTAGAAGTCATTAAATGCACTCTCCGGATAAGCTATCGATCCACTCATTAATAAGTTTGACCCCTTCTGCATGGGTCAGCGCGCGGCCGAGCTCTGGCATCATCGCTGCGGGTTTGGTGGTGCCTAAGCGGAAGGAAAGAATAGACTGGTCTGCGTGTCCCGGAACGATTGAGTAAAGGCGGCCACCCGAGCCGCTACCCGCGGCAATGGGTGGCTTGCAAAAACCCATTTTGTCGGACGGATAGTCTGCATAGTCCAGCAATAGACCCGATGTGTCTGCTGCCCCGTTAGGGTTATGGCAATGACCGCAGTTAATGTCCAGATAAGATCGTGCGCGATGCGCGAGACCTGCATCTGCGTCATCGAGGGCTGCATTAGCGGGGAACGGCAGCACCGCTTGCTGCAATTGGCCGTTGTGCTGCCAGCGCTCGAGTTGATTGAGTCCGCTCACCGGATGGGGTCGGTTGAGATGACGTGCCTTCGGCCCAATCGGCAAGAGCTTGCCATCGGTGTGATTGGTCGCGTGGCAGGACGCGCATTGGTTTTTACTCGGCACTAAGTAATTTAGGGTCTCACCGGCGCCCAAGGCGAATTGTTGTAAATCGCCAGTAAGGGTGAGATAGGCGTCATCGCCGGACCAGACGTAGGGCAGAGCGTCCCAACCGTCGAGCTGCTTGACCAGCAGTCGTGTCTCTACCAGTCGGTATTCGCGCGTGTCGATGTCCCTTGGGTCGCCTGACCAAGAGGCGTCGTTCAGCACAATCTGATCCGCGTTTACAGGGTAAAAGAAGGTTTTAGTAATGATACTGCCGGTTGGAAAGTCAAACGTGTCCACAGGGTGATAAGTCGCCGCTTGCCCCTGGGGAATGTACACCGTGCGCAGCTTCTGCGCGTAGTCGGAGAACAACGCAGTGTTTAGCGCATAAACGACGGTGTCTGGGTGTACCGAAAGAGAATTGCCTTGTTGTTTGATCAGACCCCAGTCGGACAATTTTCTTGGATACTGGTCAGCTTGGTAATGGCTGACCTCGTCTTTGCCGCAACCACCAACGCTGAGCAACAGCAGTGCGCTTAGCAGCGCCAGTGTCATTCTCCCGGTGGGGTGCAATGATCAAATGTCCGCTAATTCGATTGGCTGAAGTTTGGGAACGCTGCAGTCGTGCCGCGCCATATCAACGCCAGCATTGGCAAAGTTATTGCCTGCGTCAATGCTCAACAGCTGAGCGTCGCCGTTATCGACGCAGACGGCTGGTGTCTTGCCATCGTTCTCAGGATTTACGATACCGTCCCATATGATGTCTGGAAACGCGCCTTGCTCGCCATATAGCGCATCGCGCAGCTGGGTAAGGTAGTCCAGGCCTGGAGCAGTGCCGCCGCCCTCAAACGAATTGTCGTAAATCATGATTTGCTCCGGGTACGGATCGAATTCTGCGGCGAGTTCTCTCTGCCCGGCAAAATTAGCACTGAAGTAACTGGAGATGACGATGTTGGCCGTGTTGTTGTTGCTGATGCGATTGTTGAAAATTTCGACCTGATCGTTGGAATTGATGACGACTCCCGAGCCCGCCGGAACGCCCGATACGGCAGTACCCGCAATTGCAAAGTTCGCGGTGTTGTTGCTGTGAACGTCGTTGTCGAAAACGCGGGTGGCGTAGCCGCGCTGGGGAATGCTTGGCATGTTGAACACCAGGATGCCGCCAGTGTTGTTATTGGCGATGTTGTTGTATACATCGGCGCCAATGGTGTTCTCAACTTCTATGCCTGCGACGTTATATTCGGCCCTATTATTGCGCACGATCACTTGGCGGGATTGTCCGACGTAAATGCCTGCGTCCGATGCGCCGATAGCCACGTTACCTTCCAGCAGTACATTTGTGGTCTGCACCGGATAAATTCCATAGGCACCGTTCTCCGTATCGGGACCGTTGGTCCATTCTGTGCGTACGCGGCGAATAGTGATGTTGTCGCCTTCATTAATTTTTAGCGCGTCACCGATGGTGTCCTCTATAGCGAGGTCCTCGATGAGGAAATTACTGGCGTTCACGGACAGGCCCTCAGCGCCTGCCACCTGACCTTTAAAGCTCAAAATTGATTGCGCCATGCCAGCGCCGCGTAGGGTTACGTTGTCGGTGTTGAGAATTAGGGACCGCTTAAAATTAAAGGTTCCCGACGGAATCTCAATGACGTCCCCAGGCGCCGCTGTTTCTAAGGCCTCGCGCAAGGCCTCGGTAAAGGGCTTCTCAGGTTGCGGCGCGCAACCCAGCAGTAAAGAAGTGCCTATACCCAGTAATGTCAGATGAAGTGGCGAAAATTTCATGCGAGCCCCCATGTGTTGAATCGTTACTGTGCTTAGAGCAGCACCAGCGTTCGATCGATTGTCCAGTAACTGGCCAAAATCCCCATGCCGAAAGCGGCGCCCTTATATAAATGGGCTTCGGTGTAGTTTAAGTGTTTGGTGATGAGATGCCACACTCGCGCGACGATGAGAAACAGCGCGATAATGAGTAACTGGCCAATTTCGATGCCTAGGTTGAACAGTAGAAGACTCATGCCAATGGCATCCTCCGGGAGTCCGATGTCGCTAAGCGCGCCGGCGAAACCAAGGCCATGGAGCAAACCGAACGCAAAGGCCATTAGCCAAGGTTGCGCACGCGTCAGAACCGATCGACGTTGTTCTTCTTGGGCAAGTTCCCGCGCCAGAAATACGATTGACAGCGCAATGACGGCCTCAACCGGCGCTTGCGGCAGGCTGACAACATTAAAAATCGAAAGCGCGAGGGTAATACTGTGAGCGATGGTGAACGCCGTTATGGTTTTCAGCAGCATCCACGGTGCGCGAATAAAAAGTACCAGGCCTATGACAAAGAGCACGTGATCTAAGCCGAGGACAAGGTGTTCGATGCCGATGACAAGATAACTCACTGACGGCACTGCGTCTGCAGCCAAATTAAGGGTCGGATCGGCAGGCCGCAGAATAAAATTATCGTAGTCTCCGCGGTCATCTATGACCCGCACCATGACATCTGTCAGCGAGGTACTGAGGCCTTTAATCGTGACACTTGAGGCATTCAGCGGGCAGGGCGCCTGCCATCGTTGTACCAGTGCATTGGCGGTAACGCTCGGTGGTCCAAGTGGTTGTAGGTCGCAGTTAGGATCGAATACCGGTTCGATAGGTAAGCGTCGATTTTCTACAACAGGTTGTTTCCAAAGCACTTCGTACAGTGGTGATTCAGCGGTACTGGTTGTGTCGGTAATCTGCAGGTACGCCGGTCGAACTTCGTCTGCCGCAGCCAATGCGCTGCAACCTACAAAAAATAGTGTCCAAAGTGTCCGCAGCGCCATGACGATCTAGGGCGCTGTGGCTGCTGGCGCGGGCATTTGCACATGGTACCGATCGCGCAGTGAACGATAATATTCTTCGTTGGCCGCTTGTCGCTGGGCTTGTTGCCAATCCGCGAGCACGCGATCCTGAACCTCGGTGAATTCGAGCATACGGCTGGGCGTTACGCGGCTCAGTTGCACCACGTGCCAACCGTATGCGGAGCGCAGAGGTCCTTGCCACTTTTGCTTCGCACTTAAGGTTGCAAGCGCTGCTGCAAACTCTCTGCCAAACAGGTCGCCAACTTCTCGCTCCGAGCGTTGCGCGTACTGTTTCTGCAGCATAAAAGGGTCGCCAATTAGATCCTCGTCAGTGAGCGCTTGTTCGGCGACTTGTTTGGCGTCGCCCCGACGATCGCTGGAAAAATATCTATGTTGGAAGCTATACCGCTTGGGTAGGCTATAGTTGTCGCTGTTTTGTTGATGATACTGTTCCAGCGTGGTGCGCTCTGGCATATCGCTAACGGCCAAGTCCTCAGTAAGAAAAGTCAGCTTTTGCAGCATACGCCGCCGCACGATTGTGTCGTCTCTATCCAGCCCCAAGCGCAGCGCTTCGCGATAGTAGATCTCTTCCTTGATGTATTGGTCGAGGAGTCCATCGAGTTCTGCGGCACTCGGATCCCTGCGCATTTGCAGAGACCATTGTTGCGCCAAGCGCTCTATGTCTTGGGTACGTACATCAATGTTCGATTGCCCGTCACCGCCGATGCCGCCGGCGATTATGAACAGGAGCATGCCAACAACGCCAAATGTTACCAGCGGATCTCGATACCAGCGCGCAGTCATGAGCTATCCGGCGAATTGCGCTAAGTGATAGTCGTGATTGCCAAATTGGGCGTCTATCACCAGTAAGCGCTTGAAGTAATGTGCTACGCGCAGTTCTTCGGTCATGCCCATACCCCCATGTAACTGCACCGCGTTTTCGCCGATGAAGATACCGTTTTTGCCGATCAGGTATTTCAACGCATGCACGGTACGTTGGGCGGCGTCACCCTGTTGCACGACCTCCAGAGTGGCGCGGTAGAGCATCGACTTGCATTGCTCGTATTCCATGAACATATCCACCATTCGGTGCTGTAGGACCTGGAAATCCGACAACGGTCGATCGAATTGTTCCCGTTCCTGAGTGTACGCAACCGTATCTTTGTAAAGCACCTCCATTGCGCCTACGGCCTCAGCTGCCAGCGCCAGCATGCCATCGATGGCGACACGGTTCAGCGTTGTAAAACCGCCGTCGGTGCAGGCGAGTTTGGCTTTGGCATCAATAGCCACGTTGGCAAATTCAATCTCAGCCGCGCGCAGACCGTCGACGGTTGGAAAATCATAGATGCTGACGCCGTCGGCCTGTGTATCGACTAAAAATAATTCGATACCGGCCTGCTCCGTTTGCGCGCCCTTGGTGCGGGCGCTGACAATAATTGCGTCGGCGCTGGCTGCATGCAGCACCATGCTTTTACGCCCGTTCAGTACATAGCCATGGTCTTTCTGTTCTGCTCTGGTGACGACATCGTGTAAATCGAACCGCCCCTGTTCCTCGGCATAGGCGAGGGTGAGTTGAGCACTGCCGTCGGCTATCTTAGGCAGCCACTCCTGTTTTTGCGCTTCGCTACCACCGTATTTCAGCGCGCTCGCGGCGAGCACCGCGCTGGCAAAGAACGGTTCTAACACCAATCCTTTGCCGAATTGCTCCATGAGGACCATGGTGTCGGCCTGAGTGCCGCCGAAACCCTGATGCTTTTCCGCAATACCGACGCCGAGCCAGCCGAGTTCAGCCATAGATTGCCAGTGGTCACTGCTAAACCCCTGCTCGGACAACACAGTAAGCTGTCGTTGATCAAGAGGGTAGTGGTCAGCAACAAACCGCTCGACGCTGTCGCTGAGCAGTTGTTGTTCTGGGGATAAATCAAAATTCATTTCTTTAACCCTAAAACATTTTTCGCAATCACATCCCGTTGCACCTCGGATGCACCCCCATAAATGGTGTATGCACGACTGGCCAGATATCCGGACATGCCGCTGTGGGCAAAGGCGTGACCCACGGGTGTTCCGCCCCAGGCCGCGGAATAAATACCGCCAGCTTCGACGGTGAGTTTCTGCAGCCGCTGTTGAATCTCTGTGCCTTTGAGTTTGAGAATAGATGACTCTGGTCCAGGTTCTGCACCAGATGCTGCGCTGGCTAATGAGCGCAGCTCAGTAAATTCAGTAGCCATGAGGTCTACTTCAAGTTCGGCGAGCTTTGAACGATAACTCGGATCATCCAGCAAGCTGCCATTGCCGCGGGTGACGGTGCCCGCTTGCTTGCGCAGTTTTTCTAGCGCCACCAAGGAGCGCGAAATGCCTGCAAGGCCAGTGCGTTCGTGGGCCAACAAGCCTTTTGCGTAGGTCCAGGCCTTACCTTCTTCACCCACTCTGTTTTCAACAGGCACTTTTACATCGGTCAGGTACACCATATTTACCGAATGAGC
>DEBN01000181.1:57298-63237 GCA_002348825.1 Gammaproteobacteria bacterium UBA2955 | reverse complement strand
AGCAAGAAAGTAACGCCGTCTTGTTTCTTGCCGCTGTCGTCGGTGCGGGTCAGGCAAAATATCCAGTCTGCAATATGCGCCAAGGTGGTCCATATTTTAGTGCCGTTCACTACATAGTGACTGCCGTCTGCCGACAGCTCTGCCTTGGTTTTAAGGTTGGCCAAATCCGAACCCGCATTAGGTTCCGAGTAACCCTGACACCAATTTACTTTGCGGTCGCGAATGTCGGGCAAAAAACGTTGCTGCTGTTCCTGGTTACCATAGTTCATCAACACGGGGGCAAGCATAGATAGACCGAATGGCAGGTCCCAGGGAGTCTGGGCACGAGCGGTTTCCTGTTCCCAGATATAATGCTGGGTCGGGCTCCATCCGGGACCACCGAATTTTTCGGGCCACTTTGGCACATCCCAGCCACCTTGTGCTCGAGCGAGGCGAAACCAATTCATGCGCCATTCGTTGTAGTCGCTACCAGCGACATAGTCGTTAGCGGCAAGAAATTCACGAACAGTGGTTTGAAATTTTCGATCGTCGCTGCTGAGATCAATGTCCATAAAACCCCCTTACATTATCAACCGCCAAGCTTAACGAGTTGTGCGATTCAAGTTAACCCAAAGTCGCTGACTATAAGTTGACCCCGAGATTGTCGGCGCTAGGCTAGAGCTTTGCAAAAGTAAGTAAGGATGAGCCATGGGTTATCAGACACTGAATTTTGAAGTTGAGACCGGCGTAGCGACAGTTACGTTAAACAGGCCAGACTCGTTAAACGCAATGTCTCCTGCGATGGCAAAAGAGTTGCACGATGTGGCGTTGCGTATTGATGTCGACAGCAGTGTGCGTGCGGTCATTCTTACGGGCAACGGCAAAGCGTTTTGTGCCGGGGGTGACTTGGGCGAATTCGTAGCTGCAGGCGATCAGGCGAGAACGTTGATTTTGCAAATGACAGGAGACTTACACCTGGCCTTATCGAGGCTAAGCCGCAATCGGGCGCCGGTAATTGCAGCAGTCAATGGCACCGCCGCAGGGGCAGGATTTTCTTTGGCTATGGCCGCTGACTTGGCGATTGCCGAGGAGCAAACAGTGTTCACTATGGCTTATACCAACGCGGGGCTGTCGCCGGATGGTAGCTCCACGTATTTCATGCCGCGTAAGATTGGCGATCGGCGTACGCGCGAATTAATGCTCACAAACAGGGTGTTGAAGGCGCAAGAAGCGTTGGATTGGGGTGTGGTCAATGAGGTCGTCGCCGCAGGGGAAGCGTTGGCTGCGGCGCAGAAGCTGGCGGCAAAAATAGCGATGGGACCGACTGCAGCGTATGCCCAAGTGAAGCAGCTTTTAGACGCGAGTTTTAGTCAAAGTTTGGAAACGCAGATGGAGCTTGAAGCGCGGGCTATCGCGAGCCAAGTGGCTTCGGTAGACGGTCAGGAGGGCATGCGGGCCTTTGTCGAAAAACGTAAGCCCCAGTTTCGCGGCGAATAACTAATATTGCATTAGCGCTCGGTTGGGGCGGGTCGTTTGTTTTCGGGGGCGCTCCCGGAGTGTTGTTGCTGGCTTACAACCAAACCCAAAACGATAATTCCGAGTGCGGGCACCGCCCATAGGCTGATGTCTTCGTCCAATAGCAGATGGATGAGCAGTAAAGATAAAAACGGCGATACGAAAATAAGCTGGGCGATTTTTGCGCTGCTGTGCGCGCGTTGCAGAGCTCGTTGCCAGAGCAAAAAAGTGATCCCCATTTCAACCGCTCCGATCCAGACGGCGTAGCCCAATGCCGTTGTAGTTAGGTTGGGCAGTCCGGGCCCATACCAGCAAATGGCGCTAACAAACGGCAGCGCCATGGTAAAACTCCAGAACATAAGGCTCGCGGGTTGCGCGCGGCTGCGCGCGTTTAGCAGCCAGTAACCCGCCCACAGTAAGGTGCTCACCAAGGCCAAAGCGATACCTTGGGCATCCACATCGCCAGCCTCCCCGGGGGCAGTTATAACTAACAGGACAACGCCTAGATAACTGATGAGGATTCCAGCGAGAGTGCGCTTACTGAGCCGTTGGCCGAGCACGGGCACAGCCAGCAGGGCCAAGGTAATAGCCCAAGTATAATTTATCGGTTGTGCAATGTGTGCGGGCAGCCGCTCGTAGGCCGCGAACAGAATAAGGTAATAAGCGGTGGGATTGATAAGCCCAAGTAAGAACGCGAGTCTTCGATCTGCAGCGGCGAGGTATAGCTGGCGGGTGGCGGCGGCGTAGCAGAAAAATATTAGCCAAGACATCGCCGTGCCGAGAAAAAGTAACTGTTCTATCGCGAAAACCTCGAGCCCGAGCTTAAAACCGCTGGCCACCGTAGACCACATGAGAACGCTTAACAGCGCCGGAATAACGGCGCTTGGCGGATTACCGAAAATGTTTTTATCGACCATGATGGCACTATACCCCAGCGGCAGTTGAGGTCAGAATTAACGCTGAACGTTGGGGGTTTTGGTTATGTCAAGCTTCGTCTGTGATGACGATTTACGTGTAAAAATTGCGCAGCGATTGGGGCAGTTTCCTGCCCGACGCGCGGAGTCAGCCGGATTGCGTGCGGCTGCGGTGGCGGTTGTCGTCACCGATGTGGGTCCAGGGGCAGATGTTCCTGGCATCCGCGACCAGCGCTCGTGGTCGGATCAGGCGGCATTGCTCTTAACTAGGCGTTCAGAATCTCTCCGCAATCACCCTGGTCAATGGGCTTTTCCCGGGGGGCGTCTGGAAGCTGGAGAAACTTCGGTAGCAGCGGCCTTGCGCGAAGCCCGCGAGGAGGTGGGAATTGCTCTGGCTGAAACCGATGTTTTGGGTTGTCTCGATGACTTTGTCACGCGCTCGGGCTTCGCTATGACACCTATTGTTGTCTGGGGCGGTGCCGGTCTGGTTACGCGCTCGGATCCAGCGGAAGTGGCCAGCGTGCATAGAATTCCACTCAGTGAGTTTTGTCGCAGTGACGCTCCTCAGCTCAGTTATACGGACACCAGCGATCATCCGGTACTGCGTATGCCGGTGGGGGATGACGCCATCGCGACACCGACGGCCGCGTTGATCTATCAGTTCAGAGAAGTTTGCCTAATGAACCAGGCCACTCGTGTAGCTCACTTTGAGCAGCCTGAGTTTGCCTGGCGTTGACGCTTCGCTGTGCCGGTGCCTTTATTGACGCTTTCAGATCAGAGGACGACAATCGCATGAGACTTCAATCGACCATTTTGCAAATTAGATCTAGGAGACAAGGATGAGTATTCAAGAAGGGGACAAGATGCCGACGGCTACTTTGCACTGTATGCAGGACGGAAAGCCTACCCCCATCACCACCGAAGATATATTTGCCGGCAAGAAAGTCGTCCTTTTTGCCGTGCCTGGAGCCTTTACTCCGACGTGTTCCATGGCGCATTTACCTGGCTATGTGGTTCACGCGGACAGTATAAAAGCCAAAGGCGTAGACACTATAGCCTGCGTCTCGGTGAACGATGCGTTTGTTATGGATGCGTGGGGACAGAACAAGAATGCCGAGGAGTTGCTGATGTTAGCCGATGGCAATGGCGACCTTACTGCGGCGCTTGGACTAACCATGGATGGTAGTGGGTTCGGCCTGGGACAGCGGTCGCAACGTTACGCCATGATCGTAGAGGATGGCACAGTAACTAAGCTTTCTGTTGAAGCGCCAGGAAAATTAGAGGTGAGCGCGGCAGAGGCCATCCTCGAGTCGCTTTGAGCCGCGATTTCTGACCGCTGCGGCGTCGACTATGCCTCCGCATTGGTGGCGGTTAGCGCGGCCCGCAGATCGCCTTGGGGTCTGATCAGACATTCTTGGGCTGCTGATGCGACCAATTCGCCTTGGCGATTAAAAAAATTCCCGCGCACGAACCCGCGCGCGCCACTGGCATTCGGCGACTCCTTAGCAAACAGCAGCCACTCGTCGGCGCGAAAGGGTCGATGAAACCAGATGGCGTGATCTAGGCTTGCACCCTGAATGTTGTCGCGCCGCGAAATCTTGCCATGGGGCATCATTGAGGTGGACATAAAGTCCAGATCGGACATGTAAGCGAGCAGGGCTAAGTGAATTTGCGGGTCGTCGGGTAAGGTATTGCGAGTTTTCAGCCAAGTGTGTTTATACGGCGGACGTTCCTCGTTACTGTACATCAAGGTTTTCTCGACCGCTCGAGAGTCGATGGCTTCAAAGCGAAAGCTGAATCGAGCGAGTTCGGGTTGTTGTTGGTAAAGCTCCTGGTACGCTTCCAGATCGCCGCGCAGCGACTCGGGCGGTGGCACGTTTGGCATAGGTTGGGAATGGGTTATACCTCGCTCGCGTTTTTGCCAGGAACAAGACAGGCTAAAGATAGCCCGGCCGTTTTGAATAGCGGCAACGCGACGTGTGGTGAAAGAGCGTCCATCGCGTATGCGATCGACTTCGTAAAGAATGGGTCGTGTCCAATCACCCGGGCGCAGAAAGTAGGCGTGCATAGAGTGCAGTTCATGTTCTCTAATGACCGTGCGGTATGCTGCAGTGAGCGCTTGGGCCAGCACTTGCCCGCCGAATACATGTTCGGTGTTATGGTTCTGACCGCGAAAAAGATTTTCCTCGATGGGCTCTATATCGATCAGATTCAAAATTTCTTTCAGGACCGGATTGTTCATGCTGTCGTTGCTGTGAATAAAGTCGACAGTTTAAGCCGGTCTTAGGCGTAGCGTCGAAGCGTTTTTGAGTTAAGCCGACAAGCATGATGGAAAAACCATCTCTAGGTCCTTCAATACTTTTGTCGCTGCGCCTTCAGGGCCGTTTCAAGTACAGTACGCGGCTTTAACGAAAACTCAGGGGCACAAGTGCTCGCGATTTATCGACTTCACTGTTTGCAGGGCGGCGGTTGGTGGCAGGTGCACGAACAGGGCGGGCATGGTTTTGCAACAACCTGCTGGATTGATGAGGCGCCAATCAAGCTCATACCGTGGCAACGTGTGCAAGCGTTGGAGCAACGGCGTTCTGCCCCGCTGCCTGCAGAGCCGCGAGGGCGTAAGGATCGATTATGAGCGACACGTCTGCTGAGCTTGAAGATTCCCGTGGCGGGCTATTGTATGCGTTCGCCGCTTATGGCATCTGGGGGGTCGCGCCGATCTATTTCGTTTGGGTCAGCTTCGCGCAGCCGCTAGAGGTGCTTGCCCACCGAGTGGTTTGGGGTATCCCATTACTCGGATTGTTACTCATGGTATCTGGTCAGTGGCGCGGGATAAAAACTCTTACGTCTGCCGCATTTGGATACTTGCTGGCGAGCGCCGTGTGTCTAAGTATTAACTGGCTCACTTTTATTTATGCGATTCAAAGCGCACGCATTGCTGAAGCGAGTCTAGGTTATTTCATTAATCCGTTGGTCAACATTTTGTTGGGCTGGTTGTTTCTGCGCGAACGCCTCAGGCCGTTACAGTGGCTGGCTGTGGGTGTAGCCGCTACCGGGGTTTGTGTGGAATTATGGTCACAGGCCAGCTTGCCTTGGTTGGGTCTTACGCTGGCGTTTTCGTTCGGGTGCTACGGACTGTTACGTAAACAGGTCAACGTTGGCGCCGTTGTTGGGTTGAGCGTTGAAACCGTGGCCGTGGCGCCGCTGGCGATCGGGTTTTTAATTTGGCTGGGTCTTCATGAAGGCGTGCGAGAACTTGCAGCGCTGCTGAGTTTGGGTCTCGGTGGGCTTATAACTGTCGTGCCGCTGGTGTGTTTTGCGGCGGCGGCAATTCGCCTGCCTCTCACGACCCTTGGGTTCGTGCAATATTTAGCGCCCAGTTGTGCGTTGATGCTGGCGCTGTTCGTTTACGGCGAGACCGTTCCAGCAGAACGCTGGCTAACCTTTGCGCTGATCTGGGGGGCTCTGTTTATATTTTCTTTTGAGGGACTGTATCGTTATCGCAAACAGCGGTTGGAGACCAGCAGATGATCG
>DEBN01000181.1:39778-56903 GCA_002348825.1 Gammaproteobacteria bacterium UBA2955 | reverse complement strand
ATGACCGGGTGGTGGAAGGTACGGCCATGTATTTTGGCAAATGCCCGGTTTTTTATCGTTGCACTAATTCACTGTCACTGCGGCTATAGATCCTAGGGTGCGTAAAAATGGGGCCTCGGAGCGAGGATTGCTAAGGCTCGCAGCCGCGTCGCTCGCAGCGCCCTTATTGGCGTAGCGGCCGCTAAACAAAATATAATAATCGCGATTATTGACGCGAATGTGACGGATTTCGTAGTTGTCGACAAATCGCGATAAATATTGGCGCCCGTACTCTTGTGCTGCGGTATTAGAGCTAAGAGCCGCCCACTGAATAGTCCAGAGATCTGGCCGGTGCGCTGTATCGATTTTGCCCGCGGGTTGTTGTGAGGCGGCTTGTGCGATGTCGCCCGAGGCCGTCACCGCGCTCGGGGTGTTGTCGGCTGAGTCTGTTTCAGGGCGCTTGACACTTGGTGCTCGCTTGACTGCAGTGGCTAACGTACGCTGTGTAGAGGACGGCTCCGCAACCGCAGTGCGCTGTTGCTCACCACCGCTGTCGCCGCGTTGGCATTGCCATTCGCCATCGACGCCTCGACACAACCAAGGCTGCTGCGGTTCCGGTGCAGTACCTGCTGATTGGTTGGACCGGCCAGCGCAGCCAGGCAACAAGAGTATTGCGACAGCGAGCAGTGCGAAAGTCTGTTTCATGCCCGCACTCTGCCTCGCAGGTTGGGCACTGTAAAGGTTGTTGTAGACCGCAGATTTTACCGATACAGCACTCACGGTTGCGTCGCACTGGTTGTTCGACGGTGACGGGTACGGCGGTTGCAGCTGGTAATGAACGGTCGCTCGGCTTAGATTAAGAAGAACGATTAAGGAAATTTCCAAAGGTTGCAGCCCGGCAACGTTGTAATTGATCTGGGGAAAGCATGGTCGCAAGTATCACCGAATTTGAGCGTATTCCGCGCATTCTGCGGCTGAATATCGCGGGCCAACCTACTGATTGGGTCAGCTGGCAGGAAGCGGTGTGCCTGTATGCACGAGACTTGGTAAGTTGGACAGTGGGAGACCCGTTAATCAAAGTCCGTGGTGGTCATTCGCGTATCGACAGTTGCCGCAGCTCGTTGGACATTCACAGCATTATCGCCTGCGACGGCAGGGTGGTATCGCGCGACTCGCATGTGCCGCCGCTGACCAATCAGGCTTTATTTCGTCGCGACCGCAACAGTTGCCTATACTGCGCCAAGCAGTTCATTGATTTCGAGCTTACCCGCGACCACGTGCTGCCAGTCTCACGCGGCGGCACAGATACGTGGGACAACGTGGTGGCGGCCTGTCGTCGCTGCAATCACTACAAGGGCAATAGATTGTTGCAAGAGTGTTCAATGGAACTTAGAGCACTGCCCTATGTACCCAACTTCGCCGAATATTTAGCACTAATTAATTCCGGGCGTATTCTTGGCGATCAAATGACCTTTTTGAGTAAAAGTTTCGGCGCCGAAAGCCGTTTGCGGCACTAGTGAAAGCCGCGAATACAGTCGTGTTGATGGAACCAATCCTGCTTGTGCATGACGATCTCTGGCAGAAACCGGCTGCCTAAAGCCACGCCGATGTGGCTCAGCAATCTTTGCGGCAAGGTTTTGTTCGACAACGTGGAGAACGCTCGAACGGCCGTTTGGTCCGCACGCCGCGCCCTGGCTTGGCGGTAGCGTTGATATTCGCGCACGCCATCAAGTGTGTCCTCTTCGTAGTTCTCCAACATGCGCGCCAATACCCAGGCGTCCTCCAGACCCAGCCACATAGTCTCCGGGGATACCGGATGGGGTTGATAGCAGGCGCTGCCCAACAAGACTCGAGTGCCGTCGTAGTAATGTTCGCGAATGCGCGGCAGTTCTGGGTCGAAGTACCTAGGGTCTTCACATTGGTTGATGGCCGGGCGCAGTGTCGGATGCCACTGTTCGGGGTCGAATACCTCACTGCTGGGCGTCAACATAAAGAAATGTGTGTGTTGCTGACTCGACCATTGCCAGATGCGTTGGTTGCCGCGGAGCCAAGTTACGTTCGCTATCACTGGCTCAGTGAGGTGCATGGTAACGCTGTAACTGCACCAAGGCGGGGTAAGCTTGGGTTCCGTTTGCCGATGTTGTAAAGGCTGTGTAACAAGGGTCAATGCATGTTCCCGCTCGATGCGATCTAGTGTTTCGGCCTCTATCCGTTGGGACTCTGGGAGTGGCCTGGGAGTAAGCGCCCCGTGCAATTCTTCGGCGCTGCAGTTAAGCATTGGCGCACCGTAACGTTGACTATAAAACTCGCCTAGCGGCAGTTCTGACAGCAAATAACCCGAATGGCCCAGACGAATCTGTGCGCGTTGGGGCGCGCGTCCGAGCTCCTGCAAGGGCACTGAACTGAGCGCGGCGATTAGTCGTGTTGCATTTGCCGGAATCGGTGCGGGGCATTGGTAGTCGGTGTTGCTGGGTAGGTAGCGGCGAATTTCCGCAATACCAGCGGCGGCGCAGGCCAGCGCCGCAAGATCTGCTGTGCTGTTCGCGCCAACGATTGCCAGCGAATACATTACAGGCGCCGCCAGCGCGTTCCCTCGCGGGAGTCCTCCAATTCGATGCCCGCGGCGGCTAGTTGGTCGCGGATGTCGTCGGCGAGTTGATAGTCGCCGTTCGTCCGCGCGTCTTTGCGCGCTTGAATTTTAGCGTCTATTTCAGCAGTGCTGATGGAGGATTCGGTGCTGGTTCTGGTGTCGGTAAAATAACGTTCTGGATCGCTGTGCAGCAATCCCAGAAGCCAGCCCCCTGTGAGCAGTTGCGCCCGCGCATCTTTAATCGCTTGGTGACTCGAGGCTTTGCGCAGACGGTTGGCGAGCTCGTGTAAGGCGGCTAGGGCTTGGGGGGTATTAAGATCGTCGGCTAAAGCTTCGACCACGGTGGCCGGATCGTTTTCGGCAGAGCCGTGTGAGAAGTCGACACTCGTGAGCGGTTCGTCGCCGGGGTTGTCGCGCAAGCACTGATACAAACTGTCAAGACTGGCGCGCGCCTGACTGAGAAGCTCATCAGACCAAGACAAACTGGAACGATATTGCCCTGACAACAGGGCGTAACGCAGTACTTCGCCTGAGTATTGTTGCGCTAAACCGTGCACGGTGAGGACATTGCCTACTGACTTCGACATTTTTTCCGATCCCAAGGTGAGCATGCCGTTGTGTAGCCAATAGCGCACGTAGTCGCTGGTTTGATTGGCGCAGCGGCTTTGTGCCGCCTCGTTTTCATGATGCGGAAAGGTAAGATCCGAACCTCCGCCGTGGATGTCGATACTCTCTCCCAAATGCTTTTTGATCATCGCTGAACACTCAATGTGCCAGCCCGGCCGACCGCGCCCCCAAGGACTGTTCCAGCCCGGCTGTTCGTCCGTGGAGGGTTTCCACAGTACGAAGTCTTTGGCGTCGCGCTTATATTCTGCGACCTCCACCCGTGCGCCATCCATCATGTCTTCTAAGGTTCGCTTGGACAGACTGCCGTAAAGTGGATCGGACGGCACATGAAACAGTACATGCCCGGCACTGGCGTAAGCGTGCTGCTGCTCAATCAGCAGTTCAATCATCGTAATGATTTCAGCAATGTGATGGGTGGCTTTGGGTACGATATCGGGCGGTCGCACACCTAGGGTGGCCATGTCGTCAACATAAGCGGCGCTGAAACGTTCAGCTAACTGGCTGATGGGTTCGTTGTTTTGCGCGGCGGCAGCGTTAATCTTGTCGTCGATATCGGTGATGTTGCTGACGTAGGTCACCCGCGGATAGTGGCGCTCTAGCAAGCGGACGAGCACGTCGAATACCACCGCGGGTCGGCCGTTGCCAATATGTACATAGTCGTAGACGGTCGGACCGCAGACATAAACAGTGACGTGGTCTGGATCGGCAGGGGTAAACGTTTCTTTGCGACCGCTCAGCGTGTTGTGCAGTTGAATATTGATCATGAAGCGGAATCTACGACAACGTATTGATCGCGCACGTTTAGATAAAAACAGCTGCGGCGCTCGGTATGGCAAGCAGCGCCGGTTTGACGGACCCGCAGAAGCACCGTGTCGCCGTCGCAATCGAAGCTCATACCGATCAGCTGTTGTATGTGTCCAGAGGTGTCGCCTTTGCGCCAGTGTTCTTGACGACTGCGGGAAAAGTACACCGCGTAGCCTTCATTTAATGAGCGTTGAATGGCGTGTTGATCCATCCACGCCATCATCAGCACGGCGCCACTATCGTGGTCCTGAGCAATTGCTGGAATAAGCCCTTGGTCGTTGAACCGCAGTTGCGCCAGCACTTCGCTCAACTCGGCGGTGGTGCCATCGGCGCTTGTTTCTAACTCTTTAAGCGTCGCCATAGCGCTGTTCCAAATACTGGTACACCGCACGTAAAGCCATAGCCTCGCCGCCTTCGGGCCGACCGGGTCGATTGCGCGCGTTAAAAGCCATCACGTCGAAATGCAGCCACGGAATATCGTCGTCGATAAAATGCCTGAGAAACAATGCCGCGGTGCTGGCGCCGGCAAATCCGCTGGCCGGAGAATTCACCAAATCGGCTACTTTGCTCGCAAGCATATAGGTGTAATCGTCGTGCAGTGGTAGTGGCCATACAGGATCATCGATCTCGGTAGCTGCGGCGCTGACTGCGGAAGACAACGCCACGTCGTTGCAGAACATGGCGGCGATTTCCGTGCCGACCGCAACCCGTGCTGCACCTGTTAAGGTCGCGTAGTCCACAATCAGCTCCGGATTTTCCTCCGTGGCGATAGACAGCGCGTCGCAAAGTAACAAACGACCCTCCGCGTCGGTATTGTCGATTTCAACAGTTAGCCCTTTGTGCGTATGCAGAATATCGCCGGGTCTGAACGCATTACCGGCAATAGCGTTCTCCGCAGCAGGCAGCAACAGGCGCAGCCGCACGGGCAGTTGCTGTGCCATGACGAGATAACTCAAACCCATTGCGATTGCGGCACCGCCCATGTCTTTCTTCATCTGCCGCATGCTCGCACCCGGCTTGATATTGAGGCCGCCGCTGTCGAAGGTTACGCCTTTACCGACAATAGTGACCTTGGGGTGTGCAGCGTCGCCCCAGGTTAGGTCCATGAGTCGAGGCGGGTCCGCCGCGGCGCGGCCTACAGCGTGAATAGCACCGCATTCACGATCGAGCAATTCGTCGCCGACCGTGACTTCTATGTGTGCGCCGAAGCGCTCTGCCAGCGCGTGGGCCTCCGCTTCCAGGTGCGAGGGCGCCATGTCCTGGCTCGGCGTATTGATCAGGTTGCGCGTCAGTTGCGTGGCGCAGACCTTGTCCATCACCGCGTTAAAATCATTAGTATCGGCGAGCGATAAAAGTGCGGGTGCGCGAGTAGCTTTTTTATAGCGGTCGAATTGATAAGCGCCTAAGCCCCAACCCACAGCCTGTAAATCTGTGATGCCGTGTGTGAATGCGTAGTGGCCCTCGGGCAGGCGCATCGGTAAGTGGCCCAGCGAAGCGATATTGTCCCGGCCGTCCCAGCCCACCATGGCGCTGCCGTCGGCAAGCCAAGCGACCTCTCCCGCATTGGCCTTAAAGTTTTGGCGAGCTAACCAGGCTTTATCTGCAATGCTGGCGTCCTGCACCCGTTGATCGATTTCATCGCGGGTGACCAGGGTCAGCGGCGTGGCTTCAGTGCCGCCGCTGGCAAATCCAGCGGACTCTATATCGTTGTCGTCGTAATTGTGCATGGGGAGTAGCGTGGTTTTTGAGAGGCTGTATGTTAGGCGATGTTGGCCCGGGGGTCAGTGCAATTTATCCGATTTGCTTAACCGGTATGGTGCCCAAGCCCAAATTATTGCCGGCAAAGACCTGATCAGCGCGATAGCTTGAACGTACCAGTGGCCCTGCAGCAACTTCGGTAAAGCCCATGGCTAAGCCCCGTTCCCGTAGCGCTGCGAACTGCTCTGGAGTTACCCACCGATCCACCGGCAGATGATTTTTCGTCGGGCGCATGTATTGCCCCAAGGTTACGATGTCGACCTGATGGTCGTGTAGATCCGACAATGCCTGCATCACCTCGGCGTCGGTTTCGCCCAGCCCGAGCATGAGGCTGGACTTGGTCAGTACCGATGGTTTGATCTGTTTAGCCGCGGCTAAGACGTCGAGGGTTTGCACGTAACCGGCTCGCGGATCGCGCACTTTGCTGGTTAAGCGCTCAACGGTTTCAAGGTTCTGCGCAAACACCTCCAACCCGGATTCGACAACAATGGCGACATTTTCGGTAACACCGGAAAAGTCGGGGGTTAGGGCTTCTACCCGCGTGTTCGGGTTCAGTGCTTTGATCGCGCGTATGCAGTCGGCGTAGTGCTGGGCGCCGCCATCGACTAAATCATCCCGATCTACCGAGGTCAGCACCACGTAGCCCAAGCCCATTAGTTTCACCGATTTCGCAGCGTTCTGCGGTTCGTTTAGGTCCAACCAACCCTTGGGATTGCCGGTATCGACGGCGCAAAAGCGGCAGGCGCGCGTGCAGGTCGCCCCCATGAGCATGATGGTGGCGGTGCCGTGATTCCAGCACTCGCTGATGTTTGGGCAGTGGGACTCTGCACAAACCGTAGCCAGCTTATGGCCATCAACAATTTTACGCACGTCGTGATAGCGCGAGCCGGTACCCGGGCGGACCCGCAGCCACGCCGGTTTCCGTTCGATATCGGGCTGAGCCTTCGTGCTGGCTTTTATGCCGTTCTTGATGGCGCTAAAACCCTGGACGGTGGCAAATTTTTCACCGCTCTTGGGGGCCTTTTGGACGTCGTTGTTCATGCTTAAATTACGTTAGGGCTACGGTCTATTCTGGGTCGGCGTCGCGAAATTGCAAATTGTGTAGGGTAGCGTACAACCCCTTGGCTGCGAGCAACTCCTCGTGGCGGCCTAGTTCAGCTACTTGGCCATGATTTAACACTAAGACCCGATCCGCTTCCTGAATAGTTTGTAGGCGGTGAGCAATAATGATTGATGTCCTGTCCGCGGTCAGCTTCTGCAACGCACTCTGGATCAGCAACTCGGTCTCGGTATCGATATTAGCTGTGGCCTCATCCAAAACCAAAATCTCGGGGTCTGCTGCCAGCACGCGAGCGAACGCGAGCAATTGCCGCTGGCCTTGCGATAGATTTTGCCCGCGCTCGGCTAATTGAGTGTCGTAGCCCTGAGGCAGTGCGCTAATAAAATCATGGGCGTTCACCGTGCGTGCTGATGCAATCACCTGCTCCCGACCGATGGCCGGATCACCGAGGGCGATATTGTCGGCTATCGATCCGGAGAATATATGAAAGTCCTGCAGGACCACGCCCACGCGGCGGCGTAAATCGTGGCTATGGATGTGATTGAGGTCGAAACCGTCGAGGAAAATCTGTCCGTCGGCGAAGTCGTAGAATCGCCCGAGCAGGCGAATGAGTGTGCTTTTACCCGAGCCGGTGGACCCAACGATGGCGAGCTTTTCGCCCGCAGCGATATCAAAGGAGACATTTTTCAGTACCGGGATACCAGCGTCGTAGGCGAAGTCGACGTTATTGAAACGTACCGTGCCTTTGAGGCGCTGCGGTAAACGCACGGGCTGTGTGGGTTCGTGAGTTGCTTCGTCCCAGTCTAGAGCCTGAAAGATACGCTCGCCGCTGGCCATAGCGCGGAACAAGATATTTGTTTGTTCGCCCAAGACCACAATGGGGTTAAACAGCATGCTGACAAATTGCGTAAACAGGACCACCTCACCCACAGTCATACTGACTTGCATCACCTGACTGGCCCCGTAATAAAGGATCAGCCCGATGCAGATATGTGCGATCGTTTCGTTGAACGCGCCATAGAGGGTCTCGATCCGGGCCAGGCCTAGCTCATATTCTCGGTTGTCTTTGTTGACCTCCGTGTAACGCTCGAGGTTGTAATTTTGCCGATCAGAAATCTGTACCACCTGCAGGCCGGCTAAATTTTCCTGTAAGTTTTGATTTAATGTGGACAGAGTTTGCCGTACTTGGCGAAACAACAAGCGGGTTGTGCGACGAAAATAGTACGTCACCAGCGCCAGCACTGGCAGCGCTAACAGCAACAAGGCCGTGAGCTGGGCATCGATGGCCAGCATTACCGCCAGAGCCACGAAAAACGGTACGAATTCACCGATTAGGGTGCCGAGGCCGCGCAGCAATTCGTACAGTGCTTCTACGTCATTGGTGACCCGGGTCATGATTCGACCCACAGCGACGCGATCGAAAAAAGACGATGGACGCGTTTCTAAATGGCTGAAAAGATCGAGGCGCAAATCCCGTAAACCATTGATAACGGCCTGAATCAACGTCATGCGGTGGGCGTGGCCGACCACTGCGCTAGCGACCTGCAGAACGGCGTAAAGAACACACGCGGCGAGTAGTGGCGGCAAATCAAGGGTTACAGCCAGCGCGTCATTAAATTCGATCATGCCGAAGTCAGGCGTGTCGCTGCTGGATTCATTGCGCAGGATATGATCGATCACCACCAGCGAAATAATTATCGGTAACAGTATTTGTAAGGTAGAAGCAAGCAGCACCAGCACAGTGCTGAGCATCAGCTGCAACTTGTAGGGTGCGAGCCAGCGCAACAGGCGTCGCAATAGCTGCATGTTTAAGACCGCGCCGCTGATGTCCGCTTCAAAGATGGTGTAGTCGCGCTGCACTGCGGGTGTTTTTTCCAGTACCTGGTTCACGATGAACGCTGCCGGAAGTGTCGCAAGTCCTCTTGTTCTGCGCCCTCGCGCTGTACCCGCTCCAGTTCTGCGTAGTAACCGCCCAGCGCAAGCAGTTCTGTGTGGCTGCCATGTTCAATAATTCGACCCTGATCGAGGACTACGATCTGATCTGCGTGACGGGCAGTGCTGACCCGATGCGACACCAGCAACGTGCTTTGCTGCCGCCGCAGACGTTTGAGTTCCGATAGGATGTGTTCTTCTGTCTCCGTATCCACTGCGGAAAAGCAGTCGTCGAGAATCAATACAGGGGCATTACGAATCAAGCCTCTTGCCAGCGTCGCACGCTGCTTTTGACCGCCTGATAGCGTCACCCCGCGTTCCCCGATTAAGGTATCGAGTTGATCGGGGAACTCTTCGATGGTGTCCTTAAGATCAGCCGATGTCGCGGCTTGCCAAATTGCATCCAGTGTCCGCGCAGGATCGTCATAGGTCAGGTTGTCTTTCAACGGCTCAGCAAACAGGAATGGGTCTTGGGGTACCAGTGCCACTTGGGCGCGCAGCTGTGACAGCGGATATTCGGCAACCGCCGTGTGATCGACAAAAATCTGGTCAGGCGCTGGATCTATAAGGCGCACGATCTGCTTTAGCAGTGTTGTCTTGCCCGCGCCTACGCGTCCCATAATGGCCACTGTGTCGCCAGGCTGTATTTCTAAGTTTATGCAATCCAGAGCCAGTTGTTCGCTGCCGGGGTAGCGATAGCTGAGGTTTTTAATTTGAATATTGCCTTTGATTTGGCGGGGCGCTGTGCTCCTAGGCTGGTCAAAGATTTCGGGCTGACGGTCGAATACTTCAAACAGGCGCGAGCTGGCCACGCCCGCACGTTGAAATAAATTGACAATAAATCCAGCAACTCGGAACGGTTGCACAACCATGTTCACAAACATAAAGAATGCGACAAAATCGCCAATGGGTAGCGTGCCGTTAAGTACCAAGTTGCCGCCATAGCCGATTATTGTTAGTGAGCATATGGCGGCCAAAGTAGGCATCCAGGCGGTCATGGCGGAGTTGATTTGGCCTTGGTCGTAAAAGGCATCCGCATAGGCCTGATTGGTTTTGGCGAAACGCTTAATCTCGTTGTTTTCCTGCACCATTGCTTGAATGGTGCGAATGCCTGAAAGGTTTTCCTGAG
Source organism: Gammaproteobacteria bacterium UBA2955 (assembly GCA_002348825.1). Classification (GTDB taxonomy): domain Bacteria; phylum Pseudomonadota; class Gammaproteobacteria; order Pseudomonadales; family Azotimanducaceae; genus UBA4421. The sequence continues at coordinate 47,024 of DEBN01000181.1, read as the reverse complement.
TATGGGTGCCTAAATCGGATAGGCGTTGCTGCACATCAGCTGATGCCACGCCCATTTTGCGGGCGGAGTACTGTGCATAAAAAAACACAAAGGGCATCGGCGGCAGCAGTAACAGTGTTAAAACTGGCGAGTAATAGAGCATAAAGCTAAAACCCACGACACTGGCGTAAACCAAAATGATCACCAGTATCGTGCCCCATGAAATAAGACGTTGGATCAGCGCGATGTCGGCGACCGCGCGGGTCATCATGTCGCCGATGCTGTATTGCGCAAAAAATTCGGAGCCCTGCAGCTGCAGGCATTGATACAAACTCTGGCGCAGATCAAAAGCCACGGCTAAACCCACTCGGCGCACGCTGAAACGCGCCAAAGTCACCACCAGATAGCGCGCAACGACCGCGACAAAGATGCCGGCTACAGGCCAGCCGACTTGATAGTCGCCCTCGGCAATTTGGTTGATGGCGACAGCCGTGAGTACCGGCACCATGGCCTCGAAAACCCGGGCAACACCAAATGCGAAGATGCCCAGCAGCAGGCGATTTCGATACGGGTTAATAAACGTGCGAACCCGCCACAAGGACGCGGTGACACTGGAGGTGGTCTGCGAATTTTCCAGAGCGAATTCGGACATCACGCGGATAAGTGCAACCGCGGCCTAAAAGGCCGCGTTGTTGGGTACCCGAGGAAATGGAATGGCGTCGCGGATGTTCTCCATGCCGGTGAGATAAAGCACCAGACGCTCGAAACCCAAACCGAATCCCGCGTGGGGCACCGTGCCGTAGCGGCGTAGGTCTCGATACCACCACAGCTCTTCCCGCAAATGATCATCCATGCGCGCGTCTAACACGCTTAGGCGTTCTTCGCGCTGACTGCCGCCAATGATTTCGCCGACACCTGGAACCAGTACGTCCATAGCCGCAACGGTTTTTTCGTCATCGTTTAAGCGCATGTAAAAGGCCTTGATTTCCCGCGGGTAGTCGGTGATGACCACGGGTCCTTTCATAACATCCTCGGCAATAAAGCGTTCGTGCTCGGACTGCAGGTCGGAGCCCCAGACCACCGGAAATTCAAATTTCTTACCGCTAGAGGTCAGCAGATCAACCGCCTCTGTATAGGTCATAGAGGTAAAGGGTTGGGTGCTGACGTTTTGCAGCCGGTCGATAACGTCCGAGTCGACGCGTTGTTGGAAAAAGGCCAGATCGTCGGCGCAACGCTCTAAGATTTCGCCGATCACGTTTTGCAAAAAGTGTTCAGCGAGTTGCGCATTGGCGCGCAAGTCGGCGAACGCTATTTCCGGTTCGATCATCCAAAACTCAGCCAGATGACGACTGGTATTTGAATTCTCTGCGCGGAACGTTGGGCCGAAGGTATAGACTTTATTCAAAGCGCAGGCATAGCTTTCGACGTTCAGCTGACCAGAAACGGTAAGAAAAGTCTCAGTGCCGAAAAAATCATCGGCGTAGTTTTGCCCCTCGGGCCGGTTAACTTGGTCCAAGGTCGACACTCGAAATAGTTCACCCGCGCCTTCGCAATCGCTGGCGGTGATGATTGGCGTATTCACCCAAAAGAAGCCGTTTTGGTTGAAATAATTATGGACTGCGTTGGCCACGCTATGACGAATACGCGCCATAGCACCGAAGGTGTTGGTGCGCGGGCGTAGGTGCGCCACACCGCGCAAAAATTCGTACGTGTGTTGTTTTTTACTGATCGGATAGGTTTCTGGGTCATCCACCAGGCCGACCACTTCTACAGAAGCTGCTTGGATTTCGCGGTCTTGTCCGCGGCCTGCTGATTCCACCAAGGTACCTCGGATGACGACCGAACAACCAGCGCCTATTTGATTGATCGCATCGTAGTTCGGCAAGCTCTCGTCAGCAATCGCCTGAATAGTGTCGAAGCAAGAACCGTCGTGCACATGGATGAAGGCAAAGCCGCCCTTGGAGGTGCGCCGGGAGCGCACCCAGCCTTTAACGGTAACCTCTTGGTCTATGGCAACGCTGTGCGCGAGAATGGCCTTTATGGCGATAGATTCGGTCATAACTGGGTCGATGGACAAAAACCCAAGTTTAGATGATTGAGGGTAATTTTTCTGTGTTGGCTGATGGATTTAAACGTTAGGAGTTTGAATCGTTGCGCAGGTCGTGGATGTTTGTGGCAGCGTTGAACGGGCTATGCTCATCAATGTACGCCATGTCTTGGCTGACATAGTCCCGTTCCTCATCGACGAACCTGGCGACAGCGTCGCGAAAACCCGGATCGGCTATCCAGTGGGCGCTATAGGTTGCATTGGGTAAATAGCCTCGCGCCACTTTGTGGCTTCCTTGGGCGCCGGCTTCTACCCGCCGAAGACCCCGTGCTATGGCGAAGTCAATGGCCTGGTAGTAACAAACTTCAAAATGCAGAAACCGGTGATCCTCTAAGCAACCCCAGTTGCGGCCGAACAGCGTATCAGCCCCGATGAAATTAAGTGCTCCAGCGATGTATCGACCTTCGCGCTTAGCCATGATCAGTAAGATATCCTCCGGCATTGTGGCGTGGACCTGAGAAAAAAATGCGCGGGTCAAATAGGGGCTGCCCCATTTGCGTTGTCCGGTATCCAGATAGAACTGGTAAAACGCATCCCAATGTTCCTCGGTCAGTTCTTCTGCGGTAGCCCATTCGATTTCTATCTCGTTGCTCAGCGCCTCGCGGCGTTCGCGCTTGAGATTTTTGCGCTTCTTTGATGCCAGCTCTTGGAGGAAATCGTCGAAGTGGTCGTAGCCGCCGTTATGCCAATGAAACTGTTGATCCATACGCTGCAGCAAGCCTTGGTCTCCAGCTAAACGCCATTGCGCTTCGGTCATAAACGTCATGTGTAAAGACGATACTTGGGTTTGCTGCGCAACCTGTTGGCAAGCGTGCACCAGCAGTTTTTGATGCTCGAGATTGTGTTGGTCGCAGAGCAGTCGTGGCCCTGAGGCCGGCGTAAATGGCACGCTGATTTGCAGCTTTGGGTAGTAGTGGCCGCCTGCGCGCTGCCAAGCGTCTGCCCATGCATAGTCGAAGACGTATTCTCCCTGAGAGTGGCTTTTTAAGTACATTGGCACCACCCCTATGGTGGTTCCGCCGCTGCTGACTTGCAGGTGGAAAGGTTTCCACCCGGTACTCTCACCGACGCTGCCGCTGCGCTCTAATGCTCTGAGGAATTTGTGTTGTACGAACGGATTGTAGACACCCGCGGCATTGGCGCAGCGATCCCAGACGTCGGCTTCGATGTCGTCAATGCTGTTGAGGATTGCGGCGGTGGTTTCAGTCAATTATTCGGCATTAGTTTCGATCGAGACGGCACAAGGTAGCGCAACGAATGTGCAACGGGTGTGAGAGTGTTTCGTTACGTACCGCTGCTCAATAGACGCCTAGTTCAAGGCCAGCAGCTAATGCCCCGCCGAGTTCCTTACAGCGGTCCAACGTCTCCTGGTCCGGTGGTCCGTGCCCAATGATGGCCTCTTGCACCTGCACCAACGGATAGCCATTGGCGATTCGTTCTATCGAGCGTATCGCTCCGCTGCCATCATTGCCCGCGTTAATGACCGTGGCGTAGGGCAGAGGGGGTAGTCGGCCCTCAACCTCATAAAAACTGCGGTCGAAAAAGTCTTTCAGCGCCCCCGACATGTAGCCGAAGTTTTCGGGGGTGCCAAGAATAAGGCCGTCGGCGCTAAGCAAATCTTCGGGCTGAGCTTCTGCTGCGGTCAACACATGCACGTCAACGTCGTTAAGCTGCGGGTCTTTGGCGCCGTCTATGACTGCGTCGATCATTGCGCGGGTGTTACCGGTTTTGCTGTGATAAATGATAACTAGTCTTTTCAAAACGCTCTGTCGTACAGTGGGTAAAGACATCAGTATACGTCTGCTTGCGACCGCACGCCGCAGTGGGTTTGGCGGCCGGTCGCCGATTGTGAAAGGGGAAAACTATGCGAATGAAAACGCCGCGCATCGAGCCGTTGCGGGAATCCGAGTGGGACGATGCAGCCACAGCCTTATTAGCACCGATCGCCAAACGCGGGCGGGTACTAAATATTTTTCGCACACTGGCGCAGCACAGCGATCTGGCGCGCCGCTGGATGGTGTTTGCAAACCATATCCTCGGTAAATCCACGCTGTCGGGTCGAGATCGCGAATTACTCATTTTACGGATTGGTTATCTGTGTCAGGCCGAATATGAGTGGGGCCAGCACGTAGATATTGCGCGCCGGTTAGACATGACTGACGCTGAAATACTTCTCGCTAAAACGGGACCTGATACCGAAGGTATTAGTGAACTTGACCGCTTGTTGCTTTCTGCGACTGACGAATTGCACGCCGATGCTCATGTGAGCGATGACACTTGGAATGGTTTAACCGAATACTATTCGACCCAGCAGCTTATGGATCTGGTGTTTACTGTAGGACAATACAACTTGGTGTCGATGGCGCTCAACAGTTTTGGTGTGCAACTGGATAAAGGCGTAGGCGGTTGGGATATCGGAGCTGAGCAAAGATGAGGCACACTATCAGCGGCCGCATGAGATGCGGGTTAATCATTCCGATTTTGTGTTTGTGGTCGGTTGCGACTTCAGCTCAGGACTATCTAGACGTGGAACTGCGTGCGGCGGTCGCCCGCTTACAGCAGGACGCGGCGAAACCCACTACGCCTGCCAATTACCCCCAACGCGCCGATGTATTATGGCGTTGGGCTAATGCTTTTGCGGTTTCCGGCGGTTATGTGCCGGTCAACCTGACCGCGGTGGCGCGGACAAAGTCGCCTAACACTCCACTTCCCGCGACGCTACGGGCGCTTGATGACTACATTGCCGAGATGACTTTGCTCGATGAGCAGCCCGGGGCGCTGGGTAAATTATCGGCGACACTTGGTCCCTTTATCGCGCGTTCTTATTCAACCGTACAACAAACGTATGTTGTGGGCGAAAAAGCAATTAATGTTGGCGGCGGAATCGCCGTGCCGAGGCATTTCATGGCTGATTACGGTCAGTTTCAGACCTCTAAACCGGACGCGGCAAATTACGTCACCATAGGCAGTTCAAACCCGAATGTGCATTTCGTGGTGGATCGAGTGCCGGTGGCAGGAATGCACGGGGGCTTCCGTGGCGCAGCGCCTGTGCTGTTCTTTCGTTTGTCTGCAGGACAGTTGAACCGCAACGATGTTGTTACCGTAACCTACGGTGCCCGTTCTCAGGGTGGCGATGGCTTACTTATGCCGACGTTTTCGAGTGACCGTATGCCATTTCCCCTGTACGTGGACTTCGATGGTAAGGGTCCGCTGTATTCCTTGCCGATCCAGCCTATCCGGGTAGTTGGGGCGGCGGTGGACGGCGTACACGGGTTTGCGCCCTCGGTGGTGCGGCCGCAAGAGCCTTTCACCCTTTCGGTTAGAGCGCAGGACCAATTCTATAACCGTGCCACTGGCGCGGTTCCCGCGTGGGAAGTACTGCATAACGATAAGGTTATAGCGAAGCTTGTCGCGGGGGATCAGGCAGTGCAACTGGTCGAGAACGTGCGGTTTCAGGATGAAGGCGTGGTGCGCCTGAGCATTCGATCTACGGATGGAGCGATTTCCGGTTCAGTAAATCCCATATTGGTCTCGGCCCAAGCGCAAAGGATATTTTGGGGCGACACGCACGGCCATTCGGGTTTTGCGGAAGGTATTGGAACGCCAGACCGGTTTATGACCTGGGCCAAAGAAGATGCGCGACTGGATTTCGTAAGCCACTCTGAGCACGACATCTGGCTTGACGATTTTGAATGGCAGCACCTCAAGGACATCGTCGACGGCTATTCGGAGCCGGGTCGATTCATCGCCTATCTCGGGTACGAATGGACGACTCGTAACCTATATGGCGGCCATCACAACGTATTGTTTCGCACGACCGAAGGTCGCGATCGCATCGCTACCCAGTTTTATCCGACGCTGTCGGAGTTGTACGAGGGCCTGCGCCGCGAGTACGCGAGCGATGACGTCATCGTCATTCCCCATGCGCACCAATCTGGTGACTACCGCCTGAGCGATCCGCAGCTGCAACCGTTGGTAGAGATCATGTCGCAGCACGGTAGTTTTGAATGGTTTGGTCGCAAGTACCTAGGGCATGGTCATCAGGTGGGATTTACCGCCGCCAGCGATAATCATCTGAGCCAACCCGGTTATACGGCACCTAAAGGAAGCGGTTTGTCACAGCGCGGTGGGCTTGGCGCGGTGCTCGGATCGAAACTCACCCGGGACGAGCTGTTTGACAATATGCGCCGGCGCCTGACCTACGCGACCACCGGTGACCGAATAATTCTGCAAGCTCGCGTCAATGACCTAGATATGGGGCAACGTGGCAAGTTTGAAGCGGCGCGCAACATCAGCGGCCGGGTGATTGGCACGGCGCCAATTGCTGAAGTAGCGGTCATAAAAAATGGCGAGGTCGCATGGGCGCAAGATTACTCGGTCGCAGATGCCGGCGCGCGGTTTGCCGGTAAAGAAGCGCTGCACTTGACCTTTGGCAGCGATTCCGCGCCGATGCATCCAGGAGACAATCCTCGCGGCTGGAGGCCCTGGCAAGGTCGATTGGAGGTGGAGGGAGCGACTCTTGAATCCGTTGCCGGCGTCGATTTTTTTAATGCGGATATCCAGCAGCTGCGACGCGATGCGGACAATCCAAATGTTGTGCACTTTGCTACCGCGACTCGTGGTGACACCAGTTCTATTGTGTTGGAACTGTCAAACATTAAGCGGTCGGCCCGGGTCAACTTGGAACTGGCGGCGGCTTTGGAGTTCGGCAGTGGTCCACCGATTTTCCGAAGTCATCAGCGGCTGCCCGAAACGGCTGTGGTGCTGACGCTGAATGACGCTAGGGCGGGAAAAGCGCAAAAAATCTTACCGTTTGAAACCTATGCAGACGAAGTACGTTTGCACCGCGTGGCCGCCGCTGGTCCGCAGGACGTTGTGTTCAACTGGCAGGATCAGGGTCGTTTACATGGCGACCACTATTATGTGCGCGTGACTCAGGTTGATGGCGCTATGGCTTGGTCGAGTCCTATTTGGGTGGGTGGATACGCGCCGAAATAGCAATTGCTGCTCTAAAAGTTAGCCAAATCCTTGGCGCTGAGGTTATCGAAAGCGACTATGTCACTTTTTGTAACAATCATGTTGACGTGAACAGGTGCGCTCCTCTAGGGTGTCGGACTGGGCTGTTGATCGACAAAATCGTAGAAGCATAATTAAAGTAAA
>DEBN01000181.1:35685-39382 GCA_002348825.1 Gammaproteobacteria bacterium UBA2955 | reverse complement strand
GCTGCAGGGAATCGACGGAGACGGGGGAGCTCATGGCGAGGACACGGAAGGCCGTTCAATGAGGCTGGGCATGCTGGTTATCGGGGTCGTGCTCTCGGTGTTGGCAGTCGTGCATGCCTTTATTCCAATGTTGCCGGTTTTGTCTGCGATGTATGCCGTTGGCGCGGCCCTTGCACTATCCAGTTTGTTCAATGTCACCAACGTGTGGGTCGTGAGGTTGCTGGCAATCGCTTCCACCGGCGCCATGTTTTTATACTTCTTCGGTTTCTTCCGTTTAGTGCACCACTTCCATGACAATTGGCACCGCGGCGGTGTTGCGTTAGAGGCGATCGGCATGTTGCTGTCTGCTTTTGCAATGATCGCAGTTCTGTCGGTGTATAGTTGTCGCCTCAAAGGTACGGACAGTTCAACCAACTCAGCGGATCAGACGATCTTTGGCGTGCCGGAGAAACTCCGGATCGAGCCCTAACCGCATTGCCTTTACTCCCGGCCGATGGCCTCGTAGCGCGATCGTGGCCGTATACACAAATATTCCTGCCGATAGCGCCTAGGCGGAATCACCATCTTTGAGAGCGGTCAGATGTGATAGTGTCGTTAGACACCGCTCGACCAGGTCAAAGCGGCTTGTTGAGGTCGCACGGATGATACACAAATGAATCTAGGCTCACGGAGATGCGATTCTCCGTTGACTAAGGGGTGAATTGTGGCCGACGAATTCGCTCGTCACATTGTCGATTCATTGTTCGAACTAGGGGACATTGAGACGGCGAGGTTTTTTGGAGGCACTGGGCTAAAGTTAGGGGGCGTGCAGTTTGCGATGATCATGCGGGGTGTGTTGTATTTCGTCGTCGATGATGCGCTGCGCGAACGGTTTCGTTGCATGGGTAGCGAGCCGTTCAGTTACGCCACCAAGCAGGGGCAAAGAGCATTGCAGCGATATTATTCTGTGCCCGACGAACTGTTGGATACGCCCGACGCGCTGTACGCCGCCGCGAGCGCTGCATTTGCACATGCGCGTGCAACCTCAAGGGGCACGCGCAAATAGTTTTGCACCTTTGTCCTTTCAATGCTGTCCCGGAGGTCTTAAAAAATCAGCTGCACCGTCTCGCCGTGCATTTCGCTTAAGGTCGAGCGTGTTGCAGGCAGAATAGGCTCCGCTAACAATCCGCTGTTCCAATCTTCATAGGCTGTCCTTAACCGAGCGACAATTTCGGGGTGGGCGGTGGCCAGGTTTGTGCTTTCGCTCGGGTCGTTTTGCAAATCATAAAGCATCGTTAGATAGCCGTTGGGGGCGCTGCGGGGCCAGCCCTCAGCGGGCGGTGATACACGTCGAGCAGCGTCCAGATCGGCCATGGAATACTGACTTTTTGCGTACTCCAGCAGTTTCCAGCGATGGTCACGGATCGCCCGGGTCGGGCTCGAGCGCCAGTATAGATAGTCGTGAGGCTGACCTTCCTTGCCCGCCAGAAACGGCAACAGGTCAACGCTGTCCTCTGTGGTATGCGTACTTTCGGCGAGCCCGCCGAACGTGGCCATAAGATCCAATAAACTGACCATGCTGGAATACCGGCGTGGCGCTATTTGACCCGGCCAGCTGAAAATGAGTGGCACTCGAATACCGCCCTCGTTGTGGTAACGCTTAAAGCCAGCAAACGGTTCGTTTGAACACACCTTAATGTAGCCGGCACAGCCGTTATCGCTTGAGAATACGATCAGCGTGTTGTCGAGCTGACCGGCCTCGTCTAAGGCCTGCACGATCGCGCCCACGCTGTCGTCGAGCGAGGCTACCATGGCGGCGTAAATGCGCGCTGCGGGGTTTTCTATATGCCGATACCGCTCGAGATAGGGCGTAGTGGCTTGCAGCGGTGTGTGCGGGGTGGTGTGGCTTAGATAAAGAAAAAACGGCGCCTTGTGCACCTGTTTAATGAAATCAACGGCGCGGTCAGTAAAGACATCGGTCAAGTAGGCATCGACCTCAACCAGCTCATGGCCGTCATAAACCCCTTTGGACCGATCACGCTTGCGCGGCCAATTACCTATGGACTCTACGTCGGGCCGAGACTGATCGATGAAAATGCTGCCGCCGGCCAGCACCCCAAAATAGCCGTCGAAACCTCGATTGAGCGGGTGAAACTGGGGTAAATAACCCAAGTGCCACTTGCCGACCATAGCCGTGGTGTAGCCGGAATCGCTGAGCATGTCTGCCAGCGTAATTTGTTTGGCGTCCATGCCTGAGGTTTCGATACGCTCGGCAGGATTAAATTCCCAGCCGTGGCGTTGCTGGTATCTACCAGACATCAAACCCGCGCGCGACGGGCTGCATACCGGATGCGACGCGTACGCTTGTTCGAATAAAACACCATCAGCCGCCAAAGCATCTATATGGGGTGTTTTGATCGTGGCACCGCCGTAGGCGCCAACATCGCCGATGCCTAGATCATCGGCAAAGATGAAGACGATGTTGGGTTGGGCGAGACTGTAAGAACAAACGCAGGTAAGCAAGGCGGTGCACGCGATTCGCCACATATTTAGATTTCCAGGCCCACAATCATGTCGCAGAGCCTAACATCAGATTCACCGCTTGGCGTTTGTGTGATCCATGATCGGCAAGACTATCCTGTCCCAGCCCAGCGCTTTGGGTTCAGCGCCAGCTTCTTAACCGTCACGCAGCTGGACATTAATTGATAGCCAGTGATATAAGTCGGAAAAAGGGGCCTGACCATGAACGTTGAAACAATTCTCTATGACGTAACCGATCATGTTGCGACGATCACGCTGAATCGTCCGGAAAAAATGAACGCTTGGAATGCGACCATGGCAGAGGAACTGTCCGAAGCGCTGCATGCGGCGAATACGGACGATGCTGTCAGGGCCGTAGTTCTAACTGGATCTGGGCGAGCGTTCTGTGCCGGTGCCGATCTCGAGGGCGGGGGTCAAACGTTCGCGAGCGGCGAAGGCGGTCAGGACGCATCGGGCATGAATAAGCGCACCGTTCAGCCCAACGAAATTGCCAAGCCGGTCATTGCCGCCATCAACGGCGGTGCCGTCGGAATCGGTATGACCTACCCTATGCTGTGTGATATCCGTCTGGCAGCGGAAGGCGCAAAAATGGGATTTGTGTTTACCCGCAGAGGCATGATGCCGGAGCTCGCAGCGCACCTGCTGGTTCAACGCGTGGCGGGATTTTCAAACGCGGCCGACGTGTTGCTGTCAGGCCGCGTCTTTCTGGCGGAAGAGGCCGTTGAAATGGGCATTATCTCTAAGGTGTTCCCTAAGGATGAGCTTTTGTCTGCAGCCCAGTCCATGGCCAGAGACTACGTCAATACGGCGCCGGCTTCGGTCGCGGTAACGAAACGTCTGTTATGGCAGGGGCTGGACTCCTCTCCGGAAAAAATGATGAAAGCCGAAGGGCCGATTTTTGCATGGATCGGCAATCAGGCCGATGCTAACGAAGGCGTTATGTCGTTTCTTGAAAAGAGAGAGCCCGCGTGGCAGCTTTCCGCACAGGACGTACCTGAGGAATTCAAATAATCTTGATCTGAGCGCGGAATAAGGGCAGCGAGCAGGCAGTTAGACAACCGATCGTGCCATTTGGTGGAACGTCTTTTCGCAGCTGATTTTTTAGTGGCATTTACGTGCTATTCCGAGTTACAGAACAGCCTCGCGAAATGGCCAATACGCGGAACAAAATCTTTTA
>DEBN01000181.1:15605-35341 GCA_002348825.1 Gammaproteobacteria bacterium UBA2955 | reverse complement strand
AAAATCTTTTAGTTGGCGTGGTCGGAGTGAGAGGATTTGAACCTCCGGCCCCTACGTCCCGAACGTAGTGCTCTACCAAGCTGAGCTACACTCCGATGGGCGCAGTCTAGTTCTACGGCAACCGCGTCGCAATCACTGGTCTGAGCGCCTATTACACAACCGCGCTGCAGTGGTAACGTCCACATTGGTAGACTTTTGATGCGGCCTGATCGGCTGAATGGGTGGAGATCAACACATGGCGATGCAGGGTGATTCGGTAGGCTCGAGCGCAGCGGCGCATTGGACATCGCGCCTCGCGTTTTTGCTTGCATCGGTGGGCTTTGCCGTGGGGCTGGGTAACATCTGGCGGTTTCCCTATGTCACCGGCGAAAATGGCGGTGCGGCGTTCGTTCTTGTGTATCTGATTTGCGTGTTTGCGATCGGCGTGCCTATTTTAATGGCGGAGTTGTTCATTGGTCGCCGCGGCGGTTTGTCGCCCTCTGCCAGTATGCGAGGGGTTGCGGTTGCAAGCGGCCGCAGTGCGCGGTGGGCATGGGTAGGGTCGGCTAATCTTCTGGCGGCCTTTACCATTATGGTGACCTACAGCGTGGTGTCGGGGTGGGTGCTTAGCTATCTGTTGCAAGCCCTGACAACCGGCTTTGTCGGGGTCGATGCGGCGGTGTCGCAGGCGGCGTTTGATGAACTGCTGGCGGGGCCCTGGCAAATGCTTGCTTGGACGCTTTTCGCTTTGTTGGCTACTGGCTCGATTATTTTCGCGGGGGTGCAAAAGGGCATTGAACGCGCTGTTAAAGTGCTTATGCCGAGTCTTTTTTTACTCATGCTGCTGCTGGTGGGCTACAACATTGTTGTGGGCGGTTTTGCTGAGGCCGTGAGTTATCTCTTTACGCCTGACTTTAGCAAGATCGATGCATCGACAGGTTTAGCAGCGGTGGGCCAAGCGTTTTTCTCAATCGGCGTTGCTATGGCAGGCATGATGACGTTTGGGGCGTATTTACCCAGTTCGGTATCTATCCCTCGCGCAGCGGTGGCAATCGCTTTGGCCGACACCTTGGTCGCGATGTTGGCGGGACTGGTAATCTTCCCTGCAGTGTTTGCCAACGGCTTGGATCCGGCGAGCGGTGCAGGACTCATTTTTCAGACGCTACCCGTGGCGCTGGCGCAAATGCCAGGGGGCCACGCGGTCAGCATTATGTTTTTCCTACTGCTGGCTGTGGCAGCGATTACCTCCATGGTGGGGTTGACCGAGCCATTGGTTCATCGAGCCCAAGAGCGCGGGTGGAGCAGGCGCCGCAGTACTGTAACGGTGGTGTCGGCCATTGCGATCTGCAGTGTGGTAAGCGTGCTGGGCTATAATATGTGGTCGGGAATCTCGGTGGGCAGCTTTGATATCAACGGGGTCCTCGATTTTTTTGCCAACCAGATGCTGCTGCCGCTAGGTGGCTTGTTTATCGCGCTATTCGCGGGCTGGTTCGCGGCCCCGGATTTGGCGCGGCAGGAATTGAATTTAAGTGAGGGGTCGGGCTGGGGTATTTGGCGAACGCTCATTCGCTGGCCGGTGCCGATTGCGATTGCGCTTATCTTTGCCGCAGGGGTCTCAAACCTTTAAGGCGCATCACCCGAGCCGGGATAAACTGTAGTGGCTAAGCTGAACCAAGGCTGCACGATAGTCATTGTCAGGGATTTGCTCCAAACACTGCAGCGCTGTTTCGATCTCTTTTTTTGCACACGCTCGGGTGTAGTCCAGCCCTCCACACTTATCGACGATGCGCAAAATGCTCGGCAGCGCCGCAACCGTTTTGTTCTCTATGGCGTCGCGTACACCAGCCTTATCGTCGGTGGCGGCGTTTTGCAAGGCGTGGATTAAAGGCAAGGTCAGCTTGCCTTCGGCCAGATCGTCGCCAACGTTTTTGCCCATGGATTTGCTGTCGCCGCGGTAATCTAGCCAATCGTCGAGCAGCTGGTAAGCCATACCGAAGTGCAAACCGAATAGGCGCATGGCTTCGATGCGCTCCTCGCATATCGCCGCATTGCCCTGACAGGCCAGCAGCGCACCGGTATGGCTGGCGGCTTCGAACAGCAACGCTGTTTTGCAGCGAATTACCTCGCGGTAAGCCGTTTCATTTAGATCGCAGTTGCCCAGATTAGCGAGTTGCATGACTTCGCCTTCGGCAATGGTGTTGGTCGCTCGGGCGAGCACGGCCATGATGTCCAAGCTTCCTAGTTCTACCATCAACTGAAAGGCGCGACTGTACAGAAAATCACCGACTAAGACGCTGGGCGCGTTACCCCATTTTTGGTTGGCGGTAGGTTTGCCCCGGCGCAAGCCAGAATGGTCGACGACGTCGTCGTGCAAAAGCGTGGCGGTGTGCAGAAACTCGATGATGGTCGCGAGAGGTACGTGCTTGTCGCCCGAGTACCCTAGAGCTTGGCTGCTCAACAACACCATTAGGGGCCGCAATCGTTTGCCACCACTCTCTACGATGTAATTGCCGATGTCCTCTACCATGGCAACGTCTGACGACAACTGTTCAGGGATCAGTTGGTTCACTGCACGAAACTCGTTCTGCACGAGACCGTAGACCGAGCCGAGATCGGCGATCGCGTCGGCTTTGCGGCTCACCGTTGGAACGGCCGGTGCGGTATTCTGATTCATCAACTTGAAATCTCTTTATTGAGGTTCGGCGCTACCGATGTTGCAGCGCTCGAACCCGATTCTTGTCATCGTTTAAGAGTGCTGCATTATAGGCTGTGGCGGGATGGATTGGCGAGTCACTATGGACATTCGGGTGGATTGGTCGGCGCTTCGCAGCGTTGTAATCGCTGGTTTTTGTCCGTAGAATGCAGCGCCTTTTACGGCAGGGCTAGGTAGCAGCGGATCGATCCGCAGAGCGCCGAGACGGGATCTAACCAGTGTCCCAGCCGTGGTCAGTTTGCGCTAGGAGTGATGACATGTTTGCAGTGTTCCAAAGTGGTGGTAAACAACACCGAGTCTCGGAAGGGGACATTGTAAAGGTCGAATTGGTCGACGGAGAGCCTGGCGCGGAAGTGGTTTTCGACCGGGTGTTGATGGTCGCGGACGGCGATAACGTTAACGTCGGCGCGCCCTACGTCAACGAGGGTAAAGTCACTGCGGAAGTTCTCCGTATCGATCGAGCAAAGAAAATACGCATCATCAAGTTCAAGCGACGAAAAGATTATTTGAAGCGCCAGGGCCACAGGCAGTGGTTCACCGAAGTGAAAATTACTGGCATTAGCGCGGCTTAAACTAACAGCGAACGGCGGCAGGGCTAAGAACCCCGTTAAACTTTAGAGAACACAATGGCACATAAAAAAGCAGGCGGCAGTACGCGAAATGGCCGCGATTCAGAGTCAAAACGTCTCGGCGTTAAGAAATTTGGTGGCCAGCAAGTGCAGGCAGGCAACATCATTGTGCGGCAACGTGGCACCAAATTTCATCCCGGCGAAAATGTCGGATGCGGTCGCGATCACACGCTGTTTGCAAAAGCGGAAGGGCAGGTTGTGTTTTCGATTCGTGGTCGATTGAGACGTAAAACGATTAGTGTGGTGCCTGCTGCGCAGTAGTCGGCAGCGTTTTGCCTTGAACTCGTAAGTTGAGTCAAAGCAAGGTTTAATGAGCCGTAAATACCCCGCTTAAGCGGGGTTTTTTGTTTTTACTGAGCGTCAATTTCAAAGAGCAAACATGCAGTTTATCGACGAGGCAACAATTCGTGTTCAGGCCGGTAAAGGCGGTAACGGCTGTCTCAGTTTTCGGCGCGAAAAGTATGTGGAGCGTGGCGGTCCCGACGGTGGTAATGGCGGCGATGGTGGCGATGTTTTGTTGCTTGCCGAAGAAGCACTGAATACATTGATTGATTTTCGTTACCAGCCTTCTTACCAAGCGCGCAATGGCCACGGTGGCGGCAGCCGCAACAAAACCGGGGCCGCGGGTGAAGCGATCTATGTCAAAGTCCCTATTGGCACGACGGTGGTGGACGAGGACACGCAGGAGGTTCTTGGCGACTTGAGTAAGGCTGGTCAGATTTTACGAGTGGCAGCGGGGGGCGGCCGTGGCCTCGGCAACGCGGCTTTTAAATCCAGCACTAACCGCGCACCGCGGCGGACTACTCCGGGCAAACCAGGGGACATCCGTCGCTTGCGCCTGCAGCTAAAGTTGCTGGCAGATGTGGGATTGCTGGGGTTGCCGAATGCCGGTAAGTCGACGCTGATTGGTCAGGTTTCGGCAGCCAACCCTAAGGTAGCAGATTACCCTTTCACGACTTTGGTGCCGAGCTTGGGTGTCGTGCGGATTGCCGCGGACGCCAGCTTTGTGATGGCGGATATTCCCGGCTTGATCGTGGGTGCGGCCGAGGGAGCTGGTTTGGGGGCGCAGTTTTTACGTCATCTGTCGCGCACGCGGGTGCTATTGCACCTAGTGGACGTGGCGCCTGCAGACGCCAGTGACCCCGTAGCCAATGCGCTGGCGATCGAAGCCGAACTTATGCAGTACAGCGAAGCCCTATCGGAGCGGCCGATCTGGATCGCGCTGTCGAAGGTCGATCAACTGCAGACTGAAGAACTGGGCTTGATGCTCGAGGAATTTGCGCAGATGTTCCCGGATCGACCGATCTACGCAGTCTCTGCGCTAGCGGACATAGGGCTACCAGAGCTTTGCCAAGATCTTATGGGCGCGCTGCAGGAACACGCTCAGCGTGTTGCCGAAGACGTGGCGTTCGCCGAGCTGCAAAAACAGCTTGAAGCACGCATCAGCAGTGATGTTTGGGCGCACTCTGAACGCATGCGGCAACGGCAACGGAATGGGCCAGCGGATAGGGAACAACTTCCTGCAATGGACGACTTTGACGACGCCGACGCGACAGAGGTGCTGTATGTCCGTGATTGAGCCCTCAGATCTGACGCGCGGGATCCTCGATAATTGCAAGCGGGTGGTGGTAAAAGTAGGCAGTTCTTTGCTGACGGGTCCGGACAACGGCCTGCAGATCGCGAAAATTGACGCCTATGCGACACAGATTGCGCAGCTATCGGCAGCCGGTTACCAGGTCATTTTGGTCTCCTCTGGAGCGGTGGCAGCAGGTTGTTTGCGCTTGGGCTGGAGCGAGCGGCCGCAACAGGTGCATTTGTTACAAGCCGCCGCGTCCGTGGGTCAAATGGGCCTTGTGCAGAGCTACGAAAGCACGTTGCGCAACTACGGCTGCAGTACCGCGATGATCATGTTAACTCATGATGATCTGGCGGATCGCCAACGGTATTTAAACGCGCGCGCCACAGTGAATGAATTGTTGTCATTGGGAGTGGTGCCGGTCATAAATGAAAATGACACCGTCGCGACTGATGAGATCCGCTTTGGTGACAACGATACGCTTGCCGCTCTGGTAACCAATCTCATCGAAGCGGATTTGCTGATTATTTTGACCGATGTAGAGGGACTGATGGATTCTGATCCGCGCACCAATCCGCGTGCGCAGAGAGTGGGTCTCGCCGTTTCGACAGATCCCGCACTCACGGCACTTGCCGGCGAGAGCGTCGGGGCGCTGGGGCGTGGCGGTATGGTGACTAAAATTCGTGCCGCGCGTTTGGCTGCTCGGTCGGGGGCCCACACCCTGATCGCTTCTGGTGATGCAGATGATGTCTTGCAGAAGCTGCTGTCGCAGAATGATCTAGGCACATTACTTGCCGCCGAGGTCACCCCCATGACCGCGCGCAAACGCTGG
Source organism: Gammaproteobacteria bacterium UBA2955 (assembly GCA_002348825.1). Classification (GTDB taxonomy): domain Bacteria; phylum Pseudomonadota; class Gammaproteobacteria; order Pseudomonadales; family Azotimanducaceae; genus UBA4421. The sequence continues at coordinate 29,612 of DEBN01000181.1, read as the reverse complement.
ATTGCCGGGCAATTGCGGGCCAAAGGTGATCTAGTTATTGACGCCGGTGCCGCGGCCGCGCTGCGTAAGCACGGAGTCAGTCTACTGGCGGCTGGTGTGGTTGAGGTTCGCGGTGATTTTGTGCGCGGCGACGTGGTGCGCTGCGTCACCGAGCAAGGCGAGTCGGTTGCCCAAGGGCTCGTCAATTACGCCAGCAGTGAAGCCAATGCGATTCGCGGGCTGAGCAGCGATAAGTTCGTTTCGGCCATCGGCTATGCCGCAGAGCCAGAACTTATGCATAGAGATAACCTAGTGGTGCTGTAGCGAGATGCTAGGCCGGGCTGTTAAGCGCTTTGACCTTCTTGGTAAGACGAGACTTGTGACGAGCAGCTTGGTTTTTGTGCATGATGCCCTTGGTGACCATTTTGTCGATCATGGGCAGTGCCAAAACCAAAGCGCCACTCGCGGCCTCAGTATCTTTGGCTTCTACCGCGCCAAGAACTCGCTTAATGTAGGTGCGCACCGTAGAGCGCTGGCTAGCGTTTTGCGCGCGGCGTTTTTCGGACTGGCGAGCGCGTTTTTTTGCTTGCGGACTGTTAGCCAAGGAGTTCTCCTGACGCGGCGAAAAAATGAGGCGGCAATATGCCGTCAGGGTGTACGGATGTCAACAGACGTGTGCTGTTTATAGTTGGCCCCGAGATAAGAGCATGAATTCAACAGAAACCGAGGCCCCCAGCACGACCTCCGATAACATGGCGCGGCAGGGAAGTGTGGTAGCGAGTATGACGCTACTGTCGCGGATCAGTGGTTTAGCGCGAGATGTGGTGTTGTCCTACCTGTTTGGCGCTTCGCAGCTCGCCGACATGTTTTTCGTCGCGTTGCGTATTCCAAATTTCTTCCGTCGGTTGTTCGCTGAGGGTGCGTTCAATCAGGCTTTTGTGCCGGTACTTTTGCAGTATAAGAGCGCAGGTCGGGAGCAGCTGCTGAGTTTTATAGCATCGTTGTCTGGGTTATTTGCATCGGCGCTTCTTCTTTTCGTGGCCATCGGGGTGCTCTTTGCTCCAGCATTAACTGCCCTGTTTGCGCCAGGGTTCCTCAGTCAGCCGGACGTGTATCAGCAGACCGGCGAGTTAGTGCGAATCACCTTTCCCTATCTTGGGCTGATCTCTTTGACCGCTTACGCGGCCGCGCTGCTCAATGCCCATGGTCGGTTTGCGTTGCCGGCTGCGACACCGGTGCTTTTGAATCTGTGCTTAATCCTTGCTGCCGGCATAGCGATTTTCGGTTGGGTTGACGCGCAACCGGTGGTAATTGTGGCTTGGGGTGTGATGGTTGCCGGCGTAGTGCAGTTGCTCGTTCAGCTGCCAACTCTGGGTCGCCTTGGGCTGTTGCCGCGCCCAAATTTGGATACTCGACAAGAGGGAGTGCGGCAGGTTGGCAAATTGCTAATACCCGCCATATTCGCAGCGTCGGTGACACAAATTAATGCATTGGTAAACACGATCCTAGCGTCGACCTTGGTATCTGGCAGCATTGCTTGGCTGTATTACGCGGATCGATTACTGGAATTGCCGGTCGGTCTGGTTGCAGTGGCGTTGGGCACGGTGATCCTCCCGCACCTTTCAAGCATGGTGGCGCGCGACGATCAACAGCGTTTTAACGCGACGCTGGACTGGGGCCTGCATCTGGGCCTGGTGCTGGCTTTACCGGCAGCGGTTGGCTTGTGGCTGCTCGCTGATCCGCTGGTGGCGGTGATGTTTACTAGTTTCGGCGGTTCTATGACCGAACATGATGTGCGCATGGCCGCAGCCGCGTTAGAAATGTTTGCCGTGGCGCTGCCGGGCTTTGTCTTGGTCAAGGTGCTGCAGCCCGCCTTTTTTGCGCATCAGGATACTCGCACACCGTTTCGCTACGCTGCTGTGGCCGTCTTAGTCAATTTGCTAGGTAGCCTGGCGACCTTCAGTTGGATGGGCCATGTGGGGCTGGCTCTGGCTACGGCATTGTCTGCTTGGACTCAGGCGTTACTGTTGTTTTATGGCCTTGTGTCTAAGGGCCACTATCAGATGGGTGGGCGGTTGGTTGCTTGGGGCTTGCGTGCGCTGCTGTGTTCCGGCCTGTTGGCGCTCGGACTTTGGTTCGCCGGGCCAACGGATCTACAGTGGTCAAACATGTTGCCGCTGCACCGGGCCGGCTGGATGGGCGTGATGGTGGTTGTCGCTGTTTTGGGTTATTGCGCGGCGCTATTTATATGCGGTTTGCGTCTCAAAAATTTACGCAATCAAGGCGCTATTTTATGACGAATCCCTCGCCTCCCATCAGGTAAATACGCCTATACTTGTTGCATGGAAATTATCTCCGGATTGCATAACCTGCGACCGCGCCATAAAGGTTGCGTGTTGACCATTGGCAACTTTGATGGGGTGCATCGTGGGCACCAGCGGTTGATTGATCATCTGCAATTTCAGTCCCGAAGCATGCAATTGCCCACTATGTTGATGACATTCGAGCCTCAACCCCGAGAATTTTTTGCTGGTTCTGTGCTGCCAGCAAGACTCACGCGCTTTCGAGAAAAGGTGCTCTTGCTCGAGCGCACTGGGTTGGATCGGCTGCTGTGTATGCCGTTTAATGAGCAAACTTCACAGATTCCCGCAGAGTGGTTCGCCGAGGAGTTTCTCACCGAATTGGTTGGCGCCCGCTATGTGGTTATCGGTGACGATTTTCGCTTTGGCCACGAGCGCAAAGGCGATTTCGATTTGTTGCAAACCACTGGAGCGCGGCTCGGTTATGAAGTTATTTCTGTAGATACGGTGCTGCAGGGCGGCGATCGCGTCAGTAGCACCCTTGTCCGTTCCACGCTCTCGGCCGGAGACTTCAGCAAGGCTGCCGAATTGCTGGGTCATGAATATTTCATAATGGGCCGAGTCGTTTACGGTCGTCAGTTGGGTCGTCAGTTGGGTGTGCCAACCGCGAACGTGAAGCTGCAGCGCTATCGCGCTGCATTGGAGGGCGTTTATTGTGTGACGGTCGACGGCGTGGCCGCGGACGGCGGCACGGTCCAAGGCATTGCAAATATTGGTGTGCGGCCGACCGTGGACGGCAAAGAGCCGCTGCTGGAGGTGCATGTGTTCGACTTTTCTGGCGACTTATACGGGCGGCGCATTCGGGTGACGTTTAAACACAAGTTGCGCGACGAACAAACCTTTGCCTCGGTGGATTTATTGAAACAACAAATCGACGCCGATCTGCTGAGCGCGCGTCGTTGGTTTGCTGAATCAGTTTGACTGCTGGAACGACTCATGAGTGAGCTAGCGCCCGATCAGAGCACCGTTGCAACAGCGCGAATTCGCGGAAATTTATTGCGTTGGATTCCGCTGGCGGTCGTTGTCGCCGGATTAGATCAGGCCACTAAAGCTTGGGTTACATCGGCTCTGGTGCATGGCGAGCGCATCCAGATCCTGCCCTTTTTTGCCTGGGTGCGATGGCACAACGAAGGCGCTGCATTTTCGTTTTTGGCGTCAGCCGGTGGCTGGCAACGATGGTTTTTTATTCTGTTGGCGCTGGTTTTTTCGGTTTATGTGATCTGGGAGTTGGCGCGCCTGAGTTATCGCGAGCGTCACCTTGGAGCAGTGTACGGGCTGATTCTTGGCGGCGCAGTGGGCAATGTGATCGATCGAATCGTCCATGGGCATGTGGTCGATTTTGTGCTTTTGCACTACCAGCAGCATATCTTTCCGGCCTTTAATGTGGCGGATTCGGCTCTTTTTTGTGGCGTGGTTTTGTGGGGACTGCTGTTGTTTCAGCAGTTTCGCCAAGATCGAGCCGATCGAAACGACCCAGCCGCAAGGCGGTAAGAAAAGCGTTTGCGACATGGTAATCGCAAGTATACGAGCAAGGATAGCAATCGATGTCTGATTTGATAGCGTCGTCAGGGGATGAATCAAAAGCGCGGGTTCGCGAAGGCTCCCGCATCACTCTGCATTTTGCCCTGCTGTTGCCATCGGGCGAGGAAATCGACACTACGCGGCGCGGTCAGCCGGCTACCTTAACTTTGGGTGACGGGAACTTGTTACCTGGATTCGAAGCTGTACTGGTTGGTATGCGGGAGGGCGACGACGCGCAGATTACCGTGTTGGCTGCGGACGCGTTCGGTGAACGCAATCCTGCTAATGTTCGTGTTATGTCGCGAGATCGATTTGCCGACTTCAGTGCAGACCAAGTGTTGGAGCCCGGCTTAATGATTTCATTTCAGGCTCCCGATGGAGAATTACCGGGTGTAGTTACCGAAGTCTATGCGGAAACCGTGCAGGTTGACTTCAATCATCCCCTCAGCGGTAACGACATAATTTTCGATGTTTCGATTCTAAGCGTTGAAAACTCCTAAGGCGGTCAGTCGCACTGCAGCGTTTCGCCCCTAGCATTTTCGTAAACACCGTCGCGATTTCGGTCTTTCGCTGTGTACAAGCGCCCAGCGTAATTAAGCGTAATTTGGCGACTGAGCTCGGGTATTGCAGATGTGCCGCAGATCAGGAAATGACCGTTTTGCCAGTCGGTGAGTCCTTGGGCGGTAAATCGCAGATAAGCGCGGTTACGGAACGCGCGCCAACGTATGGTTGCGTTTTTGAAACCGGGAAGCTGAGCAACGACCGCGTCGTTCGCGTCCAGTTTAAGATTGCGGTTATGGTCGGTGAAAGCCAAAACCCCAAGATGCCACTGATTGCGTTTGCCGCAAACACTTGTATCTGACATGGTCCGGCGCTGCGTGCGGATCGGACAAACAATAACGTCAACATGCTGCATCACAGCAGCCTTGCGGGCGCTTAAGAGAAAGGTGATGAAAGTCTTTTGCAATCCATCCATGCGTTGGCTGGCGGTCTGTTTTGTGATGCCATGCAGGGCGAAACCTCCCAGTAGCAAAATAATGGACAAAACCACCAACAGCTCTATGAGCGTGAATCCACGGCTGGGTATGCTACTGGTGGGCGCGAAGGGCTGCATGCACGCAAGAGCCTAAGGCCCAGCGGTTGCTTTAGATATTCGCCCGCGGCGTATTTGTCGGTGCGTTTTCGGCTATTCGGCTGGGGCTACAATAGTGATCGGCGCTGGCGCTTCCGGCTTGTCGAGGAGGCCAAGGGACATGATGTTGGCCCAAGACCGGTCTCGGTTGCGTATGCGTTCGGCCAATACGAAATTGCCGGCATCATCAAAATTTTCGTACTCGGGGTGGTTGAGCGCCAGCACGCGTAGCGCTCGGTTTGCCTCGTCTTTGAGGTCGAGCTTCCAGTTGCATTCCACCAGGGTCGCCAATGCGTCGTCACGAGAATCGGTGTCAGGGTAATTCTCTAAAACGAATCTCGCACGATTACTTGCCGCGATATAGCCGCCGCGTCGCATATAAAAGTCCGCAACAGCCAGTTCTGAGCGGGCCAATACATTCCTCAGGTGAACCATGCGTTGTTGCGCATCGGGCGCGTACTGGCTGTCGGGAAACCGATTGAGGAGTACAGCGAAATCCGCGTACGCCTCACGCAAGGGCGCCATGTCGCGTCGTGCGGGGTCCTGGGACAGAATGCTGTCTAGAAGGTTATTGCTCTCGCGATACGCCGACAGCCCTTTGAGGTAATAGGCGTAATCGACGCTGTCGTGCCCAGGGTGCAGGCGAATAAAACGGTCTGCGCCAGAGCGCGCACCTTCGAGGTCGTAGGTCATATAGCGGGCATAGATCAGTTCCAGTTGCGCCTGCTCGGCGAACTGGCCGAACGGAAATCGGGCCTCTAATAACTCTAGCTGGTCGATGGCCGACGTATGATTGGAGCTCCGCAGCGACCTCTGCGCCCGGGCATAGACCTTTTGTTCGGTAGTCTCTATTTCTTCGATGTCTTGTTGTTCTTTATCGCCGAAAAATGGCATCCAACTGCAGGCGCTGAGTGACAGGCAAACGATCAGGGTCGCCGACGTTTGTTGCAGCGTTTGACCAAAAAAGGCACCAGCGGTTTCGTTACGGGTCATATTGAAAGCCATGAATGTGCGCACACAAGGATAAGCGGAGGCCCGACGGCCCTATGGAGTCGCTATTTTTACCAAATTCGGTAGGGTTGCAAGCCAAATGAGCCTGATTGAACAAAAATTTCAAATTCCGTTACAACAAGGTGGCCAACGTGTCGATAAAGTTGCGGCGACGCTGTTTGTCGACTTCTCTCGTGCCGAACTCACCGGCTGGATTCAGCAGGGTATGCTGACCCTCGATGGAGCCATCGTTAAGCCCAAGCACAAAGTGCTGGGCGGAGAGTGGCTGCACCTGCAGGCACCGCAAGACGTTGGCGAAATGTGGGAGCAGGCGGAACAGATCGCGCTGGACGTGGTGTATGAAGACGACGATGTGCTGCTCATCAACAAGCCGGCCGGGCTTGTTGTGCATCCAGGAGCGGGAAATCGATCGGGTACGTTGGTGAATGGCTTGCTCAATTACCGACCGGCATTACACACCTTACCGCGGGCGGGTATCGTGCACCGTTTGGACAAGGACACCAGCGGCCTGATGGTGGTTGCGACGTCTCAACGGGCGCTGCGGACGTTGGTGGAGAGCATCCAACAGCGACAGGTACAGCGCAGTTACGTGGCTCTGTGTGAAGGCGTTATGATCGCCGGTCAGGATGTCGATCGGCCCATTGGCCGGGATCCTAAGCATCGTACCCGACAGGCTGTTCGCGATGATGGTAAACCGGCGTTAAGCCACATTCGGGTGCGCGAGAGGTATCGAGCGCACTCGATGGTGGACGTGCAGTTAGCGACCGGCCGCACCCATCAAATTCGTGTGCATATGCAAAGCATAGGGTTTCCGTTGATTGGCGATAGCCAATACGGCTGGCGCCGCATTGTGCCGCGCGGGGCGGACGGCGTTACCGTTGCAACCGTGCATGGCTTCCCGCGGCAGGCATTGCATGCCGCAAAATTGCGGTTTCAGCATCCGCGTTCGGCGGAGACCGTGAGTTTTAGCGCCGCATTGCCGGATGACATTGTTCGATTGGCCAGGGTATTGGCTGACGATGCAGATTGATTACCCCAGTATGCCTGCACAGTGGGTGACGCCGCAGGACAACTTGATCGGTCTTACGACCACCAATGAAGGTCTGCAGGGTCGAGATGGCACCATGGCGACATCGCAAGCTGGGCTGAGCAATCGTGAACGCTTATGTGAAGCGCTAGCGCGCGTCAATACCGGTCGTCGCGCCACGGTGCAATGGATTCGGCAGACCCACGGCGTTGCTAATGTGTACGCTTCTGCGATGAGCACGAACCACACGCCCGTCGCCGATGCGGTATGGACAGACCAGGCTGGCATTGCGCTGGCCGTTCAAACCGCAGATTGTGTGCCAGTGTTATTTGCCCATCGTCGAGGCGAGCTTGTGGCAGCGGCGCACGCGGGTTGGCGGGGTCTTATAGATGGCGTTATCGATGCCTTGATCAGTACATTGCCGGCAGAACCCGAGGAACTGCAGGCGTGGATCGGGCCTTGCATCAGTGTCAATCATTTTGAGGTTGGGCGTGATGTCTGGGGCGCGGTTCAGGATCTGTGCCCGGAGGCAGTTTTTGAGCATCCACGAGACGCGGCAAAACGTCTGGTGGACCTCGTTCTGTTTACCCGCAGACGTCTGCATAATTGTGGCGTTGTGCAAATTGCGGCGGCCGAGCGTTGTACCTATGCCGACCCGGTTTTTTATTCTCATCGCCAGACTACGGTAGAATGCGGCGCACAGGCGACGACCGGGCGTATGGCCAGTGTGGTTATGTTGAAAAACGGTTAACCGGTAAATGCGGGGATCATTGACATAGCTGGACGGAATCACAAGAATAGCCGCCCTTCGAAGATTGGTCGGAGAAATCGGCGTCGGTCTTCCTGAAATAAATCAATCAGTTAACGCGCAAAAGCTGCAGGACCCGGAGCGCGCAGAGGCTGCGCGAGGGTGAGCAGCAACACCGATAAGTTGCCAACTAGGAATATGAACATGACAGAACAACTGTCGGGCGGAGATATGTTGATCCGATCGCTGCAGGACGAAGGTGTTGAGTACATCTTCGGCTACCCTGGCGGTTCAGCACTGCACATCTATGACGCCATATTTCGGCAACAAAAGATCGAGCATATTTTAGTTCGCCACGAACAGGCGGCAACGCACATGGCCGACGGTTATGCACGCTCCACCGGGCGTCCGGGCGTGGTACTTGTAACTTCAGGACCGGGTGCGACGAATGCGATTACCGGGATCGCCACGGCGTATATGGACAGCATTCCGATGGTCGTAATTTCTGGGCAGGTGCCTAGAGATTTGATTGGTACCGATGCATTTCAAGAAACGGACATGGTTGGGATATCGCGCCCGGTGGTAAAACATAGCTTCCTGGTGCGCGATGCTGGAGAAATTCCCGGTGTGGTTAAAAAGGCCTTCCACATCGCTACAACTGGTCGCCCCGGGCCAGTGGTTATCGATGTACCTAAGGACACGACGGATCCGTTCGAGCAATTTGCCTACGCGTACCCGGATTCGGTGAGCATGCGTTCTTACAACCCGATTGTTACCGGTGATAGCGCGCAAATTGATCGTGCGGTGGACGCCATGCTGGCAGCGCGAAAGCCAGTCTTTTATGTTGGTGGAGGCGTTATTTTGGCCTCGGCCTGCGAACACTTGCGCGATCTGGTCAGAACGTTAGGGGCTCCTGTCGCTTCGACGCTGATGGGGCTGGGGGCCTTCCCAGGCACCGATCCCTTGAGCCTCGGTATGCTGGGCATGCACGGGACCTATGAAGCAAATATGGCTATGGATGGTGCCGACTTGGTGATCGCGTTAGGTGCGCGGTTCGATGATCGGGTGACGAATAATCCGGATAAGTTTTCACCCAAGGCGACCATCATCCATATGGACATAGATGCAGCGTCCATTAACAAGATCATCGACGCAGATATCCCCCTGCTTGGCGACGGCGCTTGGGTGTTAGAGCAATTGTCCACTCGCTTAACGCAAGCGCTTAAGAGTCAGCAAAAGTCTGCTCTAAAGGATCGCGAAGAAGGTCTGAAAAGCTGGTGGCAACAGCTCGAATACTGGCGTGCGGAAAACGGCTTGAATCACAATTTGCAGGCCCAAGCGGATAAACCTATTTTGCCGCAGCTAGCCATTCAGAGCCTGTACAAAGTCACCGGCGGAGACGCTTTTGTGTGTTCGGACGTGGGTCAACATCAGATGTTCGCCGCCCAGTATTATCACTTTGACGAACCACGGCGTTGGATTAACTCCGGCGGACTCGGCACGATGGGATTTGGATTGCCATCTGCCATGGGCGTGCAAATGGGCAACCCGGGGGCGACAGTTACCTGCGTTACGGGGGAAGGCTCGTTTATGATGAATATGCAGGAACTCTCCACCTGTCTGCAGTACGGTTTGCCGATCAAGATTATTAACTTGAACAATCAGGCTCTGGGCATGGTTAAGCAGTGGCAAGACATGCAATATGGCGGACGACACTCGCAGAGCACCTATAGCGATTCATTGCCCGACTTTAAAACTCTGATCGAAGCGTTCGGTCACGTGGGGATCAAAGTGGTCGATGCGACGAAGCTAGACGCGGCAATGGAAGAGGCCTTTAGCGAGGCAAACAGGAACCGTTTGGTCTTCGTTGATGTGTGGGTTGATCCGCATGAACATGTTTACCCCATGGCGATAAAAGGCGGTGCGATGCGTGACATGGTGTTAAGCAAAACAACCGCAGCGGAGTCCAGCTAATGCGGCATATTCTTTCCGTTTTGCTCGAAAACGAAGCGGGCGCTCTGTCGCGTGTGGTTGGTTTGTTTGCGCAGCGGAATTACAACATCGAGTCCTTGGCCGTCGCACCCACAGAAGATACGACGCTGTCCAGATTGACGCTTACCACGCGGGGTGACGACAGTAAGATTCAGCAGATTATCAAACAGCTGAATAAACTCATCGAGGTCGTGCGCGTAGAGGATCTTTGCGACGGCGATTATGTAGAACGCGAACTTTTATTGATCAAAGTGCGCGCGGAGGGCGATGCCCGTCAAGAAGTCAAACGTACTGCGGATATCTTTCGCGGGCAGATTATCGAAGTAACGTCGGCCACCTACACCATTCAGTTGGTTGGACCGAGCAATAAATTGGACGCATTTATTCGCGCCATAGATGATGTGAGCATTGTCGAGGTTGTACGCTCCGGCGTCTCCGGAATCAGCCGCGGTGGTGCGAGCTGAACAGGGCAGCAACGATAGCAATAAGTAAGGCACCAAAAAGTGCTAAAAAATAATGTCGACCGTTAAACGAAATGCCTGCAAGCGCAGGTAAACAAAAGCAGACCGCAATTTACAGGAGCCAGACCATGCAGGTTTATTACGACAAAGATGCAGACCTCTCTATCATTCAGAACATGAAAGTGGTCATCGTCGGCTATGGTTCTCAAGGCCATGCGCATGCGAACAATCTACGCGACTCGGGTGTCGAGCAGGTCGTGGTAGGGTTGCGCAAAGGCTCGGGTTCTTGGACCAAGGCGGAGAATGCGGGTTTCGCGGTTGCCGAAGTTGCGGATGCTGTGCAGGGCGCAGATTTGGTAATGGTCTTGGTGCCCGACGAGTTGCAGGCTCGGTTGTATACCGACGAAATCGAACCGAATATCAAGCAGGGTGCTGCCATCGCTTTTGCGCACGGTTTCAACATTCATTTTGAATTGATCCAGGCGAGAACCGACCTGGATGTAATTATGATTGCGCCGAAAGGCCCGGGGCATACCGTACGGTCCACCTATGTGGAGGGCGGCGGCGTGCCGAGCCTGATCGCTATCGCTCAGGATGCGACCGGCCAGGCTAAGAATATTGCGCTGTCCTATGCTTCCGGCAACGGTGGTGGTCGCGCCGGTGTTATTGAAACCACCTTCCGGGAGGAAACAGAAACAGATCTCTTCGGAGAACAAGCTGTACTGTGCGGTGGAGCGGCTGCGTTGGTGCAAGCGGGCTTCGAAACTCTGGTTGAAGCCGGTTACGCCCCGGAGATGGCATACTTTGAGTGTTTGCACGAGCTTAAGCTCATCGTCGATCTGTTCTACGAGGGCGGTGTCGCTAACATGTGGTACTCGGTGTCCAACACAGCGGAGTATGGTGGTTTGACTCGCGGCCCGCGTGTAGTTACCGAAGACACCAAGATCGAAATGAAGCGCATACTGAAAGAGATCCAGACGGGTAACTTTGCGAAGGAATTCGTCCAGGAGAATCAGGCTGGAGCCCCGAGCATTAAGGCCATGCGCCGTATTACTCAAGAGCATCCGATTGAGGAAGTGGGTGAGAAATTGCGCGCAATGATGCCTTGGATTCAAGAGAATCGTCTGGTAAATAAAGAAGTCAACTAAACGCACCGAGGTGCTTTGTGGCGTCGAAAGATAAACAACCTCTCCGAGCGGTGGATTCGGAAGAGCAGGAGACCCAGCCGGGCGGCGTTGAGGATACCGATGCGGTAGATACCTCGTTGCGTCGCAAGGGCATATTTTTATTGCCCAATGTCATTACCACCGGTGCGCTGTTCGCAGGCTTCTACGCCATCATCGCGGCGATGAATGGCGACTTTTTGCCGGCTGTTTTGGCGATCTTTATCGCGATGTTTTTGGATACTGCTGACGGCAGAGTGGCTCGAATCACCATGTCGGAAAGCGCGTTTGGGGCTCAGTACGACAGCCTCTCCGATATGGTTGCATTTGGTGTAGCGCCTGCGGTGGTCGCGTTTTCTTGGGGTCTGTCTAGTCTCGGGCAGTTTGGTTGGGTGGCTACGTTTGTGTACATGGCTTGCGCTGCGCTGCGCTTGGCGCGATTTAACACCGAAAGCGACAGTGCCAATTTCACGGGGCTCGCCAGCCCTTCTGCCGCGGGTTTGGTTACCTTCAGCATTTGGGTAGCGTTGTCGAATGACGTGGCGCAACCGTCGTTTGTATTGGCCAGTGTCATGGCGTTGGTTACAGGTCTGGCTGGGCTTTTGATGGTCTCGAACTTCAGTTATTACTCACCCAAAAGCATTAACCTGCGAGAGCGGATTCCCTTCGTCACTATGGTGCTGATCGCGCTGGGTTTTGCGGTTGTAACGGTAGATCCGCCCGCGGTATTGCTGACTTTGTGCGTTGCGTACTCCATCTCAGGGCCTCTAAAAGCGTTGTGGCGACACTTTAGACATCAAGGATCGGCTCGGTAAGCGTCAGAGCCTGCGGGCTGAGCGATCACAGCAATCCAGGACGAAGTTATGTTGATCCGGAAACCTACTGATATTCCAAGTTCAGAGATCACCTCGGAAACAATCTATCTGCAGCGACGCAAATTTATGGGTCAGAGCGCGGCGATCATCGCTGCCGCTGGTTTTGGCTTGCCTGCGCCTATCGTGAAGGCGGGGTTGCAGGAAGATGACGACGTCACACCCGAGCAGATCGTCACTCAGTACAATAATTTTTACGAATTCGGTACGGGAAAATCCGATCCGTTTGAGAATGCCGGCGCTTTGACAACAGACCCCTGGACGGTTTCGGTATCTGGCGAGGCGAAAAAGACTGGTGATTTCGCTTTTGAGGACATTATTAAGGGACTGACGCCGCAGGAGCGCATCTATCGATTTCGCTGTGTCGAGGCCTGGTCCATGGTTGTTCCCTGGATGGGCATTCCGCTTAAACAGGTGCTAGAGCAATTCGAGCCTACAGGTGATGCCAAATATGTGGTGTTCAAGACCCTGTACCGGCCTGAAGAAATGGTTGGACAGCGTTCTTTCTTTTCCAGCATAGACTGGCCGTATCTTGAAGGGCTGCGTATGGATGAGGCCTATCATCCATTAAGCATCATGGCGGTCGGTTTATACGGGAAAGAACTGCCTAATCAGAACGGCGCGCCGTGGCGGCTGATGGTGCCATGGAAGTACGGATTCAAAAGCATTAAATCCGTTGTCAGCATCCATTTTAGTAGGCGTCAGCCGGTAAATACCTGGCAAGCGCTGGCGTCCCATGAGTACGGCTTTTACGCCAACGTGAACCCAGCGGTAGATCATCCACGTTGGAGTCAGGCCAGTGAGCGACGTTTACCCAGCTCAATATTTGATCCGAACCGGCGACCGACACTGCCTTTTAATGGCTATGCTGAAGAGGTTGCGGACCTGTATCGCGGTATGGATCTGCGCAAGTTCTATTGATGAAGGGGTTAAGCCTGCCGAACCCCCGCTGGCTTAAAACGACTCTCTGGGTTGCGTTGTCCATGCCACTTTTGTGGCTCGGCGTATTAATCATAAAAGAGCTTCAGCAAACCAATTCTGGACTCGGCACCGAGCCGACTGAGGCGCTGCTGCATTACCTCGGCGAGTGGTCGCTGATCCTAGTGTTACTCGCGTTTGCCGTATCACCTCTGAGACGCAGGTTGGGCTGGCCGTGGCTGGGCCAGCACCGCCGATTTATTGGTTTATTTGCGTTCATCTATGTTTGTCTGCATGTGCTCACCTACGCCGGCTTATACGCGCAGTTTCAGCTTGCAGTGTTGCTCGATGACTTCGTATATCGATCCTATATTACCGCTGGTATTGGAGCGTTTCTGGCGTTGCTACTGATGGCGCTGACATCGACCCGCGGTTGGCGTCGCCGCCTCAAAGAAAACTGGCGTCGACTGCACCGATTAATCTACGTCGCTACTTTTTTCGCAATCGTCCATTTGCTGTGGCTGCGCAAGGACAGTGGCTTGGCAGAAGCGATCTATTTGCTGATCTATATCGGCTTAGTGGCGGAGCGAATTGTTTATCATTGGCAGCGACGTCGTTCAGCTTAGCTGGCGCTGTCCGCGGCTCGCCTGTCTGCGCTACTATGCGAGTGTTTGAGAAGAGACCACGCTGGTGACCACGAATAAGCTTCAATTGACCCAACGGCAGACGCGTATGCTTGCGGATATGGGTATTGATGTATGGTACCCGCGCAGTGGGGTTGCTGAGTCTTCGGCGCAGCAGGGTCGAACCGCTGCAGCGCGGG
>DEBN01000181.1:0-15215 GCA_002348825.1 Gammaproteobacteria bacterium UBA2955 | reverse complement strand
CTTCAGCGCGTGGGCCGTCTACGCCAGAACCGATAACGGCGCCGGAGGCTCGTTTGGAGCAGCCCCAGATTCCGCCGATTCGTCTTCACCATATGCAGAATAAATGTGGGTTGCTGTTGTCTGCTGAGCCGCTGTTGGGTGAGTTGCGTCATATCGCCGCGGATCTGCTGTTGTGCCAGCTTTGGCGGCAGGGCGGCGCCGATAAAAGCCAACCCGAATTGAGCGAATTCAACTGGCCGCTCACGGGCAACGCCGGAACGCCTGAGCGCGCGCTGCTGGCATTTATGGATAAGTTCGGGATCGGAAAGGCAGGTGGGCGCGTAGTTTTTTGCAGCGACGCGACGTTCACCTTGATCAGTGCCTGGGTGCCGATGGTTGAAGGCAGTTATCTTCTCATCCCTGAATTGTCGGAGTTGATGGTCAGCGCAGACGCGAAGCGACAGCTCTGGCGAGTGCTCAGCAGTCGTAAGTAAGCGTTGCCATGATCGTTGTTAAGCCGCTCATGCGGCGACAGATTCCCGACGTGGTAGCGCTTGAACGCGAGGCTACCGCATTTCCCTGGACGGAAAAAATGTATACGGATAGCTTGGACGCTGGCTATTGGGGAGGTGGCCTGTGTGAGGGCACACAGTTGCTGGGTGTCGCGATGGTGAGTAGTGGGGTTGGGGAATCGCATCTGCTGAACATGTGCATTGGGCTTGATCAGCAAGGTCGCGGCTTGGGGCGACTGCTATTGAGAGGCGCGTGTCGGCGGGCTCTCGAGATGGGCGCAGACAAGATGTTTCTTGAGGTTCGCGCCGGCAATGGTCGCGCGATCAGTCTTTACCGATCCGTTGGCTTTCGACAGATCGGGATTCGCAAGGATTACTACCCGGGAGTCCTGAATCGTGAAGATGCCGTTTGCATGGCCCTGAATCTTTTGGAATGTACGCTCGAATGTTAGTACCGCAGACTAAAGCTCCGTATACTGCGCCGCTTTGCTAAACAAAGCCTAAAGTTGTGACCGATTCTGCAAGTAACCGGCGAACCTTCGCGATTATTTCTCACCCGGATGCGGGTAAAACCACCATGACGGAAAAGCTGTTGCTGTTTGGTGGCGCGATTAAATTGGCGGGTACAGTCAAATCTAGAAAATCTGATCGCCATGCAACCTCGGATTGGATGACCATGGAGCAGGAGCGAGGCATTTCGGTGACGACGTCGGTGATGCAGTTCCCCTACAACCATCGCATGGTCAACTTGCTGGACACGCCCGGCCACGAGGATTTTTCCGAGGACACCTACCGCACATTGACTGCTGTCGATTCGGCGCTGATGGTGATCGACGGCGCCAAAGGCGTGGAACCGCGTACCATCAAACTGATGGAGGTGTGTCGATTGCGCGACACGCCGATTATTACCTTTATCAACAAGTTGGATCGAGAAATACGCGACCCAATTGAGGTACTGGATGAAATCGAAGACATCTTGCAGGTCCAATGCGCGCCCATGAATTGGCCTATCGACCGTGGTCAAAATTTCAAAGGGATATACGACTTCGCGAAAGACCAGATTGTTTGTTACGCCCAAGGCCATGGCCATCATGTCCATGATTTTTCGGTCATTGACGGCTTGCACAGCGACGCCGCGAGGACCTATCTGGGTGATTCGTACCACGATTTTGTCGACGAGATTGAATTGGTGCAGGGGGCCAGCCACAGTTATGTTCAGGAGGACTTTGAAGCGGCGACGTTGAGTCCGGTCTATTTCGGAACTGCGCTGGGTAATTTTGGGGTCAATCAGATGCTTGACGGTTTTGTGGAGCTTGCGCCGCCACCGCAGCAACGTGCGACCGAAAGCCGCGAGGTGTTGCCTGACGAGCCGGCGTTCAGCGGTTTTGTGTTTAAAATACAGGCCAATATGGACCCCAATCACCGGGACCGGATAGCTTTTTTACGCATTTGTTCGGGAACCTATCGTCAGGGTATGAAAATGCGCCATTTACGTCTGGGTAAAGACATCAAAGTGGCTGACGCGGTGACGTTTATGGCGGGTGACCGCGTTCAGACCGAGCAGGCCTTTGCCGGCGACATCATCGGTTTACACAATCACGGTACGATCCAAATTGGTGATGCGTTCTCCGAGGGGGAAGTACATCGGTTTATCGGTATACCGAATTTCGCCCCTGAGTTGTTCCGGCGCGTTCGCGTGAAAGATCCGTTGCGCTCGAAACAGTTAGAGAAGGGTATTCAGCAGTTGGCGGAAGAAGGCGCGACGCAAGTCTTCAAGCCGCTGACTAAGAACGAACTGGTCGTGGGGGCAGTGGGCGTGCTGCAGTTTGATTTAGTCGCGTTCCGGCTCCGTGACGAATATCGAGCAGAGTGCATCTGGGAAAATTCTTCCACCTATACCGCCCGCTGGGTGCGTTGTGATGACGAAAAAATGCTCGGTGATTTCCGTGACAAAAATCAGGAAAACCTTGCGATTGATGGCGGTGGTTATTTGACCTACTTGGCGACCAGCCGAGTGAATCTGCAAGTAGTAGAGGATCGCTGGCCGGACATTATCTTTAGCAAGACGCGCGAGCACTGACTGCTTTATGTCAACCTCCGACGAGTTAAAGCAACGTCTGAAAAACGCCGCGGCGGCGGATGGCGGCGAGTTTTTGATGGCGCTGTTGGTGAGCGAGGTTATCGATCCCGAGATTGATCGCGTAGATCTCCAGCGGCATTTTGCAGCGCTCATTGCACCTCTCGAAGAGCGCATGCCAGTGGATGTGGACTGTTTGTTGGGTTTCTTTCGTGAAGTTGGCTTTGGTAACCAACGTCCGGGTGCTGTCGATTTAAGTCATAGCAATCTGCAATGGGTATTGGCTCAGCGTCAAGGATTACCAATAACGGTGGCTTCGGTGCTTATAGAAGCGGCACGGCGTTGTGGCATAGCTGCTCACGGCATCAATTACCCGGGGCACTTTTTAGTTTCGATAGAGGGTCGGGTAGCCGACCCGTTGTCACTGCGTAGGCTGCAAAAACAGGAGTTTGAGGCGAAATTAAGCGCAGAAGAGGTGCAAGACGTGCTGCGGCCGACGCCCACCAGTGTGTTTGGCTTGAGGATGCTGAATAACGTCAAAATCCAGTACGCACAGGCGCAGAATTGGTCCGGCGCATTGGATATTCTGGAGTGTCAATTAGCTGTGGAAACCATTGATGAGACTGCGCAGGCGGCCTTGCACTTCGAGCGTGGCGAATGCTTGCTGCAAATGGAGCAGCCATTACAAGCGCAGCAAGCGTATACGATCTGTTTGCAAATGTCGCCGCCACCCACCTTGGCGCAGCAGGCTGAGCGACGCCTTGAGCAACTGCAGTGGCAACCCAGAACACTGCATTGAGGGTTTAGAAACGTCGCCGATAGGGCACAGACAAAATTAGCTCATGTCTTCATATGGATTAGCGATGTTCAGGTCGACCGGGTTAGGGAAGCCCGGTATAGATATTTTGCTGTCGTCGATCTCTAAGTCCTCGCCATCGACAACCCCCTCTCCGAACTCATAAATCGGCGCGATTGAACCATTGTCGGCGTTGGCATCGTAGTCTTGGGCGCGTGCTTCCACCGCTTCCTGCTTGCGCTGAAGTTCCAATAGTCGGTCTTTGCCCCAGCGTTTTCGCAACATCTCGAGGGTATGTTGAGGGGACAAAAATAAGCCTGTTGCGTTATTGCCGCCGAAACCCTTGGAATTAACAAAAGCGCCGGGTTTTGCCTCGGGTTCGATTGCCACGTGCTCCATCGGCAGGTGCAAATGATCCTGATGAACATCTTCGGCGATGTGATCGATGGTGGTAATGCCGGGTACCCAGCCGTCCTGCCAAGCGCCAAGAATTGCAGCCAGTTGTTCACCCCCAGCTGGTGCCATGGAGTGGCCAACGTAGCATTTAATCGCACCAACCAGCCAGCGTTGAAGACCGAATTGTTGCGCCACCTCGTTGAGGATATGCGACTCGGTCACACGGTTTTGTGGCGTGCCAGTGCCGTGAGCCTGCATATATGTACCATCACGCAGGCCTTCTTCACCAAGTATGGCGCGGGCCGATGCCACCGCTTTGGCAACTGTCAGATAATTACCAATGCCCGGGCCGGGGATGGATTTTTTGTAACCGTCCGCGTTTACAAATACATCGCCCACCGAACCCATTATTCGAGCGCCGTGTTGTATGGCCAATTCGTCATCCATGAGCACGATCCAAACGGAGGCCTCGGCGACCGTGAAGCCGGCATTGGAAGAAAACGGTCGGCAGGCGCGACGGTTGTCACAGTGATCGCTCGCGTCGAGCTTCATCAGTTCCTCGTCCTCTGCCAGCGCGCCCATTACCCGATAACCCTCGATAACATGTGGTTGTACCGGCGCCTCAGAATTGCCAACGATAACGATGCGTTTATCGCCGCAGCGAATATCGTCCATGCCTCGTTTGACGTTGTAAAGGAAGGTTGCGCAGGCGCCGATAATGCCTGCTGTTTCGCCGACGGAGCCCAACACATAGGCGTTCACAAAATCCCCAGGCATCTCGGGGAGACCCAATGCACAGTGTTTCGATGATGGGCGTTTACCAATAACGGGGTTTTGCAGCAGGCCCGCATAGCCATCTGCGTCGAGCTGGCCCATCGCCGAACCCGAGTACACAGCAAACTCGTCGGGTGCCACCATGGTCTTGAGTTGCTCCACGCTGAAGCCGGTTGATCGCAACGTGTCAGAAGCGCCATAAACCGTCATTTGTAGACCGCGCGGATGGTTACGGCTAGCGTACAGTGCAGCAGGGTCAAAGCCGGTAGGTAACTGGCCTGCGCTGGTCACCTTAGAGGGGCGCAGTTCCGGGAGCATAGTGTTCAGCGGGGTGCTGCACTCGACTTTTACCTCGTTGTTCCCAAGATCGGTGAGCGTCCAGTCCTCGGGTATTAACGCGGGCAACTGGCGTTTTGCGGTTATAAAACATAACCCGCCATCATTGGTGCCCGTCATTTTCAGGGCCGACTGCCAAAGTACGGCTTCGGCATCGAAATTTTCGATGCGACGAATCAGCGTATGGTCGCGAATGTAGCGTTTGTCAGCAGCGGTCAACGCCGCAGCGGTGCCACTGCCCATAAGCTCGGCCAAGCTTTTGTAGGTGCGTTCCTGCGCTGCAACGGGCAAGGCGTCGAGGACCATGCGTCGGTACGCGTGATGGCCACTGATTCGACCGGCAGCATTGATGCCGCCGCAGCCAACAATAACCGGAAGCGGTGTATTTTTGCCTGGTGTGCTCAAAATAATCCCTCAGTAGTTGGCGTGGCCGATGTGCATAGTTCGGCGCCCGGTCTTAATGGGTTCTCTCTAACGCAATCGCAGTGGCCTCGCCACCGCCGATGCAGAGTGCCGCGATACCCCGCTGCTTGCCCTGATTTTTCATAGCATGAGCCAATGTCACAATGAGTCGGCTGCCGGTTGATCCGATGGGGTGGCCTTGAGCACAGGCGCCCCCGTGGACGTTAACGCGCGCCGGATCAAGCCCGAGTTCTTGGATAGTAAGCATGGTTACCATTGCGAACGCCTCATTGATCTCGAACAGATCCACGGTCGCCAAATCCCAGCCGACTTTTTCGACGAGTTTCTGAATCGCGCCTATAGGTGCCAAGGTGAATTCGCTAGGATGAATGGAGTGGGTCGCGTGCCCGATTATTTCCGCTAGGGGTTCGCGTTCCCCAAGCGCTGCGCCATTGGCTAGCACTAAAGCTGACGCGCCATCCGAGATCGATGATGCGTTCGCTGCGGTGATGGTGCCATCGGCTTTGAACGCCGGTCGCAGCGTTGGAATGCGATCGATTTTTGCGCGCCCAGGCTGTTCATCGTCTTCAACGGTGGCTCCGTCGATCTCCAGCGGCGCAATTTCGTTTGCCAGTGATCTGTTTGCGATGGCGCTGCGAGCGCGCTTCACCGATTCGATGGCATAACTGTCCATAGCTTCGCGGGTAAGTTGATGTTGATCGGCGGTGTTCTGGGCGAATGATCCCATGGAGCCGCCGGTTTCCGCATCCTCTAAGCCATCGGTGAACAGTGCATCAAGCATTTGCGAATGCCCCATCCGCAGCCCGGCGCGAGCTTTGTCGACTAAAAACGGCGCGTTACTCATGCTCTCCATGCCGCCTGCCACGACTGTGTTAGCGCTGCCCGCGCGGATCAAATCAGTAGCCAGCATGGTTGCTTTCATACCTGAACCACATACCTTGTTGATGGTCGTGGCGCCGCAACTGTCCGGCAGTTCCGCCTGTCGCATGGCTTGTCGAGCAGGTGCTTGCTTAAGTCCGGCGCTCACCACATTGCCCATGATCACTTCGTCGATGCCGGAGGCGTCTATGCCTGCCTGACTGATCGCCGCGGCGATTGCGTGTGCACCAAGCTGCGGTGCGCTTTGATTCGCCAGCGCACCCTGGAAACTGCCCACCGGTGTGCGCGCTGCGCCAACAATATATACCTCTGAACTCACGGCTCTTGCTCCTGAAGATTTGCGTCGCAGATTACCATGGTAGAGACCCGATAAGCCAAATGGCTAAAACGTTGGTCGCGCGGCGCGCGAGTTGCTGTCGATGTCAGCGCTCGGCGAATCGCGGGATCAGTTCGGCGAAATTACACGGTCGAAAATCGATATCTAACTGGTTGTGCAAGATGCTGTTCCAGCCAGTAGTAACGGCGCCTGACGAGCCTGGAAGACTGAAAATAAGCGTGCCATTGGCGAGTCCGCCCAATGCCCGAGATTGGATGGTCGAAGTGCCGATTTCGCTGTAGGAAATTTGTCGAAACAACTCGCCGAAGCCTTCGATGTGTTTATCAAAGAGCGGTGTCAAAGCCTCGGGCGTGCTGTCGCGGCCGGTAAAACCGGTTCCACCGGTCGTCACGATCACGTTTATGAGGTCGTCCACAATCCACTTCGAGACAACGGCGCGGATTGCATAGATATCGTCTTTGACGATTTCGCGAGCGGCCACTGTGTGTTTATCTGCGAGCATAAAATCGTTCAATAGATCCCCAGATTTGTCGTTAGCGAGTGTTCGCGTATCGGATATGGTGAGAATGGCACAGATAAGATTTGGCATGGCTTTAATTGCGCTCAACTAGGCAAATGGCTAAAGTAGCGCCATTCTACACACAGTCAAAAACACGTGGTCAAGCAGCTCATCGAAGGGGATCGGCTATTTTTTATTGCTGAGAGCCTCGCTAAGGATTTCTCACTTTTTCCGCAGGTTGCGCAAGAGGATGGGCCGGTTCCAGGATTGCTGTCTCAGAGCGATATAAATCTGCGGCAGGAAGAACTCCGGGAACTGAACATCGATGCGTATATAGAAGCCGTGGTGACGCCGGCGGAGGATCAAGGCCGGACCGCGGCGCCGGTGATAATCCGTCAATTGGGGCGGGTACTTGAAGAGCTCTCTTCGGGTCCTTACTACCAAGCCCTAGTGCTTATGAATTTTGGCGGCGGAGTTGAGCGCCAAATAGGGTTCATCGCTCAGGATCGCACGGTGGAGCTGGGCAGTTGGATGCCCGAGCATCACCTGCGAGCGGCGGATTTCATTGACCGCTGTTCATCGCGCGCCTTGCCCATTGTTAGCTTCATGGATACACCGGGTGCCGACCCCCGGGAAGACGCTAACATAAACAATCAAGCTCACAGTATCTCGCGGTTGATTGCTGAAATGAGCAACGTTGATGTGCCCAATGTCGGGCTCGTGTACGGCATAGGATATTCTGGCGGGGCGATTCCGTTGGCTGCGAGTAACGTCATTTTATCGCTCCGAGATGGCGTATTCAGCACTATTCAGCCGGCAGGCCTAGCCAACATCGCGCGCCGTTTGAATCTTTCCTGGCAGGAGTGCGCTAAGTATGTGGGGGTTTCGCCCTACGAGTTGTACGCCCAAGGCAATATAGATGCCATTGTCGATTACAGCCCTACCGACAGCCTGGATCGATTAGAAAATCTGCGTTTGGCGCTGATTCACAGCATTACTAATGTTGAATCGAGGACCAAAGAGTTTGTGGCGGAAAATCCCTATATCATGGACCACTACCGCCAGAGTTTAATGCGTTATCTCAAACCCTCTGAGCAGTTGCAGGCTATGCAGAGCTCGGCGTCCTTGGCGCTGACACGTAACCCGACAGAATATTTGAATGTGTTTGGGGTAGCGTTCCGGTATCTGCGGTACCTGCAGGTGCGCAAGCGTATTAAGGCTACGAGCACTCAGCAGTATGGCCGTCTCGCCGAGCAAGAAGTGCCAAAGGGAGAACTGCACACTCGTGCGGACCGCGAGCGCCGTCAGACGTTTTTGCATTGGCTGCAGGACCCTGACCGAGTCGTCTACGACGACGCGTTATCGAAGGCTTGGCGCGGCTATCAAGACAAGCGTCAAGCGATGAATGATGAGCGCGGTCGTATCGCGCAAATGATTTTCGGCGAACCTAAGCAAAATTACGAAAATGCCAGAGCAAATCTGCTCTCAACGGTGGGTGTGTTTTTGTACAACCGCTGGAAGAAGGAGGCTCGCGGTAATTTAGAAGCACTGCAGCAATACCTTCAGGATGATGTGTCGACCCGGCAAATCCTGCAGCTCAACGATATTCCTGATGCGACGGCGCTGTTGAACGCGATCATTGCTAACACAGATCTCAAAGAGGTGCTCTACGAGCAGTTCTCGCACGAAGGTCGCAAGTTGCTGGATGCAGGCCCGGTAGAAGACGCGGTCTCTGGCTTCGTGGCTAAGCAGTTGGTGGCAGAGCTGAACATGTTGATTTCCAGTGGTGCGCTCGCAGAGCGCGCCGGTGGTGAATCCATGGCAGCGCAACGGCGTTTTCTGAGCGAGTGCCTGCCAGATCTTATTCCACCACAGGTTATCGGTGTGAAACCTGTGGTACTGGCTGAATTATCGATACTAGACGTACTCCTGAATGAGGAGCTGCGCGCGGATTTCATTCTGGAGTGTCAGAACTTACTGCTATTTGATTCGGTCTACGATTCGGTTATCGACAATCTGGATTCCATAGCCGCGGAAGCGCAGGCGAGCCAGGCTTTGTCACAAGCGTCTTTGACGCGTTTGTTAGACCAGACCTTAGATCAGGAGACCCTGAGCGAAAACCCTGAAGCCGCGCGACAGCGCCTGTTTGATTGGCATCAGCGGATCATGAAAATGCCTAAGGGTGTGGAGTTTTTTCGGGCCGTAGAGGAATGGAAAAAACTCAGTTTCGCGCATCTCGCGGACGCGCTGTTTGTTGTGGTAACCCATGTGTTCAGTGTTTTGACCCATTCTTTGATCAGTTCAGAACGCGACGGTAAGGCCTATCAGGGAAAAATTGCGCCGCGCAACATCGGTCGACGTAAGGACTTCTGGAACCGCCTGGATATGGCTTACAACGATCTGCAAATGCAGGACGTGCTGCGGGTGATCCGCAATGATAATCCGTTTACTTACAACGATATCATTGAGCAATTCTTTGAGGATTGGGAGCCGCGTTTCGATGATCTGTTGAGTTCCGATCCGTGCTCGTTTCCGGGGTTTCGAGTATCGATTGAAAGCGCGTTGAATAAGGGTTTGCCGCCGTGTGGTGTGGTCACGGGCTTTGCTAAAGTGAAATCGCTGTCACAAACCAGGGTCGGTGTGGTGCTGTCAAATGTACAGTTTCAGGCCGGCGCTTTTGACATGGCCAGCGCGGAAAAGGTGATCCGACTGTTGCTCGAGTGTGCAGAGCAACATTTGCCAGTGGTTTGTTTTATCTCAACCGGGGGAATGCAGACCAAAGAAGGCGCAGGCGCGCTATTTTCCATGGCGGCTGTGAACGACCGCATCACTCGTTTTGTGCGCGATCATGATCTGCCTATGATTGTTTTTGGTTACGGCGATTGTACCGGCGGGGCGCAGGCCAGCTTCGTCACCCACCCGTTGGTGCAGACTTATTACTTATCCGGAACCAGTATGCCGTTTGCTGGGCAGATTGTTGTGCCCTCCAATTTACCGTTGCACTCCATTTTATCGAATTATCTTTCGGCCAACGCAGGCGCGATGCAGGGTCTCGTAAAGCATCCGTTTTATGCGACGATTGATGAGTCCCTGCGCCGTGTCGATGCGTCAATTCCAGTGGCGGATGAAAGCGTCGAAGAAGTAATGACCCGCGTTCTTCAAGGTCGATTGGTGAATCAGCGGCCTGTGGTTGTGGCGCATCGACCGGTCTATACCGAGCAAGAGTTGGTGCGACCTGTGCGCAAGGTTTTGATTCACGCCCGGGGTTGTACCGCGGCGAAGTTGATTCGCATTGCGCAGCAACAAAATATTCAGGTTGTCTTGGTGCAAAGCGACCCAGACATGGACTCCGCGGCGGTTGATCAATTGAGCGACAACGACACGCTGGTATGCATCGGTGGCAATACGCCGGATGAAAGCTATCTGAATGCGCAAAGTGTGCTCAATGTTGCTGAGAATCAGGGCGCCGACAGTCTTCATCCTGGCATTGGCTTTTTGTCTGAAAATTCGGCCTTTGCCGAATTAGTGCGTTCGCATGGGATTAACTTTGTCGGGCCGCCAGTTGCCAGTATGGAGACGATGGGCAATAAGTCGAACGCAATAAACACTGCGTTACGCTTAAAGGTTCCGGTGGTTCCCGGCAGTCATGGCATTATGACCGATGTGGATCGCGCCGCGGAAGTCGCGGCGGAAATCGGTTATCCGATACTGATCAAAGCGGTGCACGGTGGCGGCGGTAAGGGTATTCAGGTAGTGGAGAGTGCTAGCGAGTTCCAGCAGCTTTTCCATCGTGTGGGTATTGAGGCGCGCAGTGCTTTTGGCAACGGCGATGTATATCTGGAAAAGTATGTCACCTCTCTGCGACATATTGAGGCGCAACTGTTGCGTGATACTCACGGGCATACCCACGTGTTGGGCATTCGCGACTGCAGTGTGCAGCGCGACAAGCAAAAAGTCATAGAAGAATCTGCTTCGACCACCCTGCCTGAGCATTTACTGCAGGAAGTGATTCGGTCTACTGCGGACATCGCTAACGAAGTGGATTATGTCGGCGCCGGTACTGTCGAGTTCATTTATGACTTGGCGGCAGATGCCGTCTATTTTATGGAGATGAACACCCGCTTGCAGGTCGAGCATCCGGTTACCGAATGGGTAAGCGGCGTGGATATTGTTGCTCAGCAGTTTCGTATTGCTGCGGGCGAATCCATTGCCGATTTGCCTGTGCAAACCAATGGCTATGCAATGGAAGCGCGGGTCAATGCAGAACGTATATTAAAGCAAGGCGATGGCAGTCTGGCGTTTCGACCTCATCCAGGGAAGATTGAAGAGTGCCACTTTCCAGAGGAAGAAGGCGTTGAAATCATTGCGGCCGTAGGCCCAGGAAAATTCATTTCGCCTTACTACGACAGCATGGTCGCGCAGATTATCGTGTATGCGGAAAGTCGTGATGCCGCTGCAGCCAAACTGGCCGATTATTTGGGCCGCGTTAAGTTGACGGGGATTTGCACCAATATTCCATTGCTGCGGAAGATCTTAGTAGACGAAATATTTCTTGCTGGCGTCTACGACACCAATTATCTGCCGGAATTCTTGCAGCGCTTGGACATCGACGGTTTGATAGAGAGCATAGAGCGTGGATCAGGCTCGACCAATGCAGACATTGATTTGGACAGTTTGCGCATCGAAGCGAGTGATGAATTAAAAGTGTTGGCACCGGCCACCGCTATATTTTACAGCACACCATCGCCCACGGAACCCGAATACGTGAGCGTTGGTGACGAAGTTTCGTTGGACCACACACTATGCCAACTGGAGGCTATGAAGATATTTAGTCCGTTGTGCCTTGCAGACTTCAATGCCGACGGAGACTTGTATGACCCAGAAAAGCGCTATCGGGTCACGCGTATCAATATGAGCAATGGCCAGCAGGTCAATGTGGGCGATCTGTTGTTCGTCGTAAAACCTGTTTAGCGCATCAACCCAGCCGAATCGATCAACTGGTAGCAGCCTTGCAGGATGCAGAGCGTACCGGTCAGCAGAATGATTTGTCCACTTACCCGCTGAAAATGCCTATCGTCCCAGCGTGCCAACAACCAGGTGCCTATGCGGGTGCCCGCAACCGCGGCGATGGCGGCTGCCAAAAATAGCCAGTTGGGTAATGTCGTATCAACACTGATGATCACGCCGTAATAGAGTATGCGGAGTAGGTGGCCTATGGTTTGGGTGAGCGCTTTGTTGGCCACGACCGTTTGGCGGTCTAAGCCGCTATTAAGGTAAAACAGATCCAATAATGGGCCTGCCGCGCCAGCCAGCAGTTGTGCTGAGGTAACGCTTAAACCGCATACCACGCTGGATAGGGGGCGAGTAATATTGAGCGCTCCGAAGCTAGGTTGCAGGCGCGCGAGCCAGGGGAATAAACCTATCAGGATAAGCACCACACTGGCGTCGGGAATAAACAGCAAAGCACTAAAGCCAGCGACTGCTAACAGTGCGCCGAAAAGGTAACCGGGTAACAATCGCCAGAGCAGATAGTGTCGAAGGATCAGCGTGCGCGAACCGTTCGCGGTGAATTGTGTGATGCCGTGCAAAACCATGGCACTGCTGACCGGCAGGATATTAATCAGCAAGGCCATCAGAACTACCCCGCCGGCCATTCCTACCAGTCCTGAAAGAATACTGGTCGCGAGCGCGCCGATTACAATTAGCACATACATTAGGCGGTCAAAAGTAATGCTCAGCGGTTGCCTAATAAAGAGATTCTAGGGAATATGAATCATTCTAAAAGCGACTGATGCAGCCAGATGATTGAAAATTTAGAAACATTGGTGACGCTGTCTAAAACCGGCACGATGATGGAAGCCAGCACTGCTATGCGCATTTCGCAATCGGCGGTGAGTAAGCGGATCGCTGCACTGGAGCGTTATTACGACCGCGAGCTTATAGAACGGCATGGTCGACGGGTGGTTCTCACCCACCATGGAACACGTCTGGTCGAGCGTGTAACGCCGCTTTTGTCAGAACTGCGGAGTGTGTTCTTAGAAGACAATGCCCTACGTAAAGGCAAGATCATCCTCGGTGTTTCCGAGGCGATACTCGCGAGCTGGGGGCCGCACTTTTTTGCGCAAATTCGCGCAAGGCTGCCGGAAGTTGAGTTTGAATTCCATGCGCAGCGCTCGCCGGTGGTTTTGGATCGGCTGCGCTCCGGTGAATACATGGTGGGGATTTGTACCGGCAGTTCGGACGCCGATACAGATTTGGTATCCGAGGTGATACGCCAGGAGCCGATGGTGATTATTCCTTCTGGTTTGCAGTCGATTAAATATAAACCGGGAAAGCCGCTGCAGGTGTTGACGATCGAGTCGCGCTCTGGCGCATGGGGGTCAATTGAAGAAAATATGCAACGCCTAAATCTTTCTCGGGTGGTCTCAGTAGAGTCGTTTTTCGCAGTGGCGCAGATGGCATTGTCTGATTTTGGTCATGGTCTGGTGCCCATTGGTGTGGCTCACACGCTAGGCATCGACGATAAGGCATTAATTAAGTTGCCGCGGCAGCACGCCACTCGGCCGACGCTCACCCGCCCGGTGCGCTTCGTCGCCCGTAAATCTATGTTTGCGCAAGTTCTAGTCCGTAGTTTTTATGCGGAGGCGTCGATGCATGCGGCGGCTATGGATGTGGATTAGGTAGCCAGCAGTGACGTTCGCTGCGCGAGCGCAAAGCTCGGCTGGAGAGAACGGTGGAAACGTTCGGATTCTCGAGTCACGGACTGCAGCGGTCGGCGTAGGGTCGAGCGAGGCATTAATCTGGATTGGTGATTGTCGCTGCGTCCGGGGTGTCCGAAAGGTCCAGTGCGAAATCGCAAGCTAAGGAGTTATTGCTCTGCACGAGCGGTCTGACCTGCGAGGTGTTTTAGCGCATGAAGCCCGAGACACGTGGCCCGTGTTCGGTAGACGCGTTACTATCTGCGCCTTAGCAAGCAAGCAACTGGATACGAGCGTGGCAGTAATTCTGGACTACAAAGCGGGCAATCTCGCCAGCGTTAAGCGCGCCTGTGAGCACGTGGGTATGCAGGTCGAATATTGTGACGATCCAGATCAATTGAGGCATGCCGAAAGGGCAATTTTTCCAGGCGTTGGAGCCGCAGGGAGTGCGATGCGGAGTCTGCGCGCTCGTGGTCTAGACGAGGCCTTGCTCGAGGTGATTAAACACGGGATGCCCGTGCTCGGTATCTGCTTGGGTATGCAGGTATCGCTTACTCATTCGGAAGAAAACGATACCGCTACGCTCGGTTTAATCCCAGGTGCGGTTCGGCGTTTTGCGTTTGATCGGCAGGATCTAAAGATTCCGCATATGGGCTGGAATGAAGTGCGTGTGGTGCAAGAGCATCCGGTGTTGGCGGATATTCAGGCTGGGGATGAATTTTATTTTGTACACAGCTATTTCCCGCAGCCGCAAGATCCCGAAGCCGTATTGGCCGTTACGGACTACGAGGGTGACTTCGCCTGCGCAATTGGTAGGGACAATTATATTGGTACCCAATTTCATCCGGAAAAGAGTGCCCAAGTGGGGCTGCGACTGTTGGCTAATTTTTCAAAATGGAACGGCCTGTGCTGAGTAAGCGTGTCATTGCCTGCTTAGACGTGCGTGACGGCAATTTGGCCAAGAGCGTCAAATTTGTCGACACCAAGGACATCGGTGACCCGGTAGCAAAGGCGCGTGAATATTACTTGGACGGGCTGGATGAGTTGGTCTTCTATGACATCACCGCCTCCAGTGACGACCGCAATATCATGTTGGATGTGGTCGAGGCGGTTGCTAGCGAAGTATTTATCCCACTGTCTGTTGGCGGCGGCGTGCGCAGCGTTTGGGACGCGACTCAGCTGCGTTTGGCCGGCGCCGAGAAGATCAATGTCAACTCAGCGGCAGTTCAGCGCCCGCAACTTATTAATGAGTGCGCAACGGCCATTGGCAATCAGAATGTCGTGTTGTCCATGGATGTTTTACGCACAAGCGTGACTGAAGCGTTACCGAGTGGCTACGAAATTGTCATCAACGGGGGACGCACCAATACCGGTAAAGATGCCCTGGCATGGGCCT
Organism: Gammaproteobacteria bacterium UBA2955; assembly: GCA_002348825.1. Classification (GTDB taxonomy): domain Bacteria; phylum Pseudomonadota; class Gammaproteobacteria; order Pseudomonadales; family Azotimanducaceae; genus UBA4421. The sequence continues at coordinate 113 of DEBN01000181.1, read as the reverse complement.
TAGAAGGCGAGGTGAGAGGTGCAGGCGAACTGGTGGTGAACTCCATAGACGCCGATGGTACCAAGGATGGCTATGAGATCAGGCTCACGTCTATGATTTCCCAAGCAGTGCGT
>DEBN01000112.1:11517-11830 GCA_002348825.1 Gammaproteobacteria bacterium UBA2955 | reverse complement strand
GATAAAGCCGGCGCTGCCGGTCACCGCTACGGTGCTGCCTTTTGGAATTGGTGGCATGATGATCTCCCCTGTTTTTCGAAACCATTTAAGTGCAATTAAGCGAGAGAATAAAGGGTGCCGATAGAGTCGCCGGGCGGGTCGTGTTGTCGAGCCGCCGAACCACTGGGTTGATCAACGCTGGCATCGTCTGGATTTAAGGCTACAGTGTTACGCAGGGATTTATGCAGGAGCCCCACTGCAGCGACCGGCGCAGTCCTAACAGCGCCGGGACCGTCGAGGGAAGGGTGCCAACAGATCAGCAACAACAACGCGG
>DEBN01000112.1:0-11202 GCA_002348825.1 Gammaproteobacteria bacterium UBA2955 | reverse complement strand
CAGATCAGCAACAACAACGCGGGAGGAGCGTTATGAAGCCACTAGAGGGAATCACTGTTTTAGAATTTTCCACCATGATCACAGCATCATTTGCGGCCATGATGATGGCGGAGCAGGGCGCACGGGTGATTAAGGTAGAGCCGATGAATGTCGGCGACCCCATGCGCTACATTGGTGCGAATAAGGGCGGGATATCGTCGCTGTTTGCCAACTGTAATCGAGGCAAGCAATCCATTCGCGTTAATCTGAAAGAGCAGCAGGGTCAGGAACTCATTCGCGAGTTAGTGGCTGAGACGGACATTTTTATTCATAACTTTCGGCCCGGGGTTATGGATAAATTGAACTTAGGCAGTGAGGCGCTGCGCGCATTAAACCCGCGTTTGATCTATGCCGCCATTTCCGGTTTTGGTAAAGAGGGGCCGTTAGGCCGGGCGCCTGCTTACGACCCGATTATTCAGGCCCATGCGGGTTTAACGGCAACGCAGGGCAAGGGTGGCGAGCCCGCGTTCTTTCGGACCCTGATCTGCGACAAGATCACTGCTTATACCGCTTGTCAGGCCGTTACCTGCGCGTTGTATGTGCGTGAAAAGACCGGGGCGGGCCAGCACATCGACCTGTCAATGCTCGATGCGGGTTTGTTTTTTGTGTTTCCCGACGGCTTTCAAAATCACACCTTACTCGATGCCGATCACGAGCCCGGACCGTTGCTTATCGATTTGTTGTATGAGTTAACCCTGACCAAAGACGGAGCGGTAACGATTTCCGCCGGAACCGATGAAATGCAGATGCGCTCGCTCATCGCGATCGGTATGGAGCACCTGCTCGCCGACGAACGGTTCAATTCGTTTGAAAACCTGGTCGCAAATCTTGAAGAGTTCAAAGCCCTGGTGGCTTCGGCATACCTAGAGTTCACCACCGACGAAATCATCGAAAAGCTCAAAGCAGCCGACGTGCCGTGCGCACGTTGTCTCGATCACGATGAAGTATTAGCCCAGGAGCAATTGGCGGCAAATGACTCAATCGCGGTATTTGAGCACCCTATTATGGGCAGCATGCGAGTAGTTAAGTCACCGGCGCGCTTTGCTGGTGAGCGTCTTGAGCCATCGCGTCCGAGTCCTGATCACGGTGAGCACACTGCTGAAGTGCTGCGTGAATTTTCCGTGTCTGAGGAACGGATCTTGGCCATGACCGATCAGGGCGTTGTGGCTTAAAGGGATGCTTGGGGCATGCCCGCTAGATAGATCGAACTGTTTCGATCGCCAAAAAATTGGGAGACAGAGTGTGTTGTTAAAAGGTTTTTGCCAGTTAGCTCTGGTTACGCTGTTGTTGGGCTGTAGCGATGCGGGTGGTAAACGAGATGTCGCCGATGATGCCTCTCAGTATGAGGTCGAAGTGCGCTGGACCGGCTACGGTATTCCCCATGTTAAAGCGAATGACTGGGGCAGTCTCGGTTATGGCTTCGCGTATGCCACCGCAACCGATGCGGTGTGTGTTATCGCCAAGGATGTGCAGATGGTCAATGGTAATTTGTCTGCTCATTTCGGTCGCGATGGCGGCAATTTGCAAAGTGATATATTCCATAAAGCGATACTCACCGACGCTAAGCTTGCCGATTATGATGCGCAGCAAAGCCCGCGTTCCAAGCAGATGAACGCCGGTTACGCGGCCGGTTACAACCGCTTTCTGCAAGATCATCGAGACACGCTGCCAAAAAGCTGCGCCGGCGCGGCTTGGGTGCGACCAATAACTGAAACAGACCTCACCCGTCTCGCGATTGGGGTTGGCATCCGCTATGGCCTTGGGCGTTTTCAAAAACAAATCGCCGAGGCGTCGCCGGACACTCAAGAGGCAGAATTGGCACAGGCCAGATGGGCTTTGCCGTCTGGTATAGGCAGCAATGCGGTGGCAATCGGGCGTGATCTGAGCGCTACCGGGCGCGGTCTATTGTTGGGTAATCCGCACTATCCGTGGCACGGTGCCTCGCGTTTTCACATGATTCATCTCACCCTCCCGGGTGAATTGGACGTCATGGGCGCGAGTCTGTTGACCACAAATCGAGTTGCGATTGGTTTCAACAAAGACATCGCGTGGACCCATACGGTCTCCACGGCCAAGCGGTTTACTCTCTACCGGCTTACGCTGAATCCGAACAGTCCGTATGAATACCTGTACGACGGCGCCTATCGTCCGATGGAAAAACGCTCGGTGACGGTCAGCGTGCCAGGGGATGATGGCGCGCTGAAAACTGAGGTGCACGAAACCTACTTCACGCACTATGGACCGGTGGTGGAGTCCGAGGCGCTCGCATGGAAAAACGGCGTGGCCTTCGCCATGCGCGATGCGGTGATTGATAATTACCTCACGGCTGCAACTTACGATGCACTGGGCAAGGCGACCTCTACTGCTGACATCGAGGCGGCGATCAGTCAGCAAGGTGTTTACTGGACCAATACGGTGGCTGCGGATCGCGACGGCAATGCGTTTTATGCGGACATCAGCGGCACGCCGAATATCGACCAGGCGCTATTAGAGCGTTGTCAGATCAGCCTGCCTGAATCCATGAGCTATCTGATTTTATTGCGCGGTGACGATTCGAGTTGCGAATGGTACGACGACCCCAGCAGTCGAGTCGCAGGTACAATGCCGGCGCAAAAAATGCCTAGACTCACTCGAACAGACTATGTTTCTAACTCTAATGACAGCTATTGGCTGAGCAATGCCGACGCGCCTCTCGAGGGTTATTCGTCGGTGATCGGTACTGAACGTACCGCGCGCAGTTTACGAACCCGGGCTGGACTTACTCAGTTGGCGGAATTACGTGCGCAAAAGCAAAAATTAGGTGTGGAAGATTTGCAGAGCATGCTCTACAACCAACGCAATTATGGCGCTGAACAGTTGTTAGATGATGTTTTGCAATTGTGTGAAGGCGACGCGGAACTGCGGCTGGTGTGTGGGGCATTACAAGACTGGGATCGAACGATGCAGGTGGATGCTAAGGGTGGTCATGTGTGGCGCGAATTCTGGCGCGACGCACGCCAGATTGACGGCCTGTATGCTGAAGCATTTGACGTCGCGGACCCTATGCATACGCCTATGGGTGTCAACATTGCCAATGTCGAGGTGCGTGGCCAAGTCCGGCAGGCTCTGCTTGGCGCGGCTAAACGCTTGACCGAGGCAAACATACCGCTGGATGCGCGTCTGGGCGATATTCAGTACGTCCAGCGCAATGGCACCAACATACCGATTCCCGGTGGCGAAGGTTGGGCGGGTATGTTCAGTATGATCCGCACTAATTTGCTGCCAGATAAGGGCTACGCGGGTGTTTTTCATGGCAACAGCTATATACAAACCGTTGGTTGGGACGCATCGGGCACGGTGAAAGCGCAGGGTATGCTGACATACAGTCAGTCGCCCGAATCAGATTCGCCGCATTATCGGGATCTCACCGACTTGTATTCGGCAAGCCAGTGGATCGATTTTCCGTTTACCGAAGCAGAAATCGTTAGCGATCCACAACTGCGCACGCTGTTATTGCGTGAGTAGGCCAGCCGTGTGTCATAGCAGCTAGGGGGAAGTCATGCAGCGAGTTATTAAAGGCGTCGACGCCGGGTTTGAGCTGTCCTGGGATAACTTAGGCGTTGCGCATGTTTGGGCGCAGACGGTGGCTGATGCCTATCGCGGCATGGGCTATGCGGCTGGGTACGAGCGGCTGTGGCAGATCCATCTCAGCTGCGCCTATGCAAACGGTCAGGCGGCGGCGCTGCTGGGTGAACGATTTGTGGCGCAAGACGCCATGCAAAGAGCGTTCAATGTCCATGGCGGCCTGACATCAAGACCGGTAAGTCCCGGCGACTGGGTGGCCAGCGCCTATCTGGACGGGTTGAATGCATACGTTAGTGCACTGGACGAGGTGCCGCCAGAGTTTGTCCACGCCGGCGCGGAACCGCGCCTGTTTTCGCTGGACGACATTGCCGCGCGGTATCGTTTCACCTCGTGGTTTCAGCATAAAAGCTGGACCGAAAAACTGCTGTTGGGCCGCCTGATGGCCACTCACGGCGTGGACTACTTTCGTGATCATGTGCTACACCTGTCGTCTCAGGACAGCGCGCAGATTCAGCTGCTGAAGGAGCCGTTGCAGCGTATTGATCCGAAGATGATCGAGTTGGCTTACCCCGAAGTCAGGGTGCCCGACTTCTCCGGCAGCAATAACTGGGCGGTCACCGCCGAGCGATCGCAAAGCGGTTATCCGATGTTGGCTACAGACCCGCACCAGCCGCATACCATTCCCAATACATTCTTTTATGTGCACTTGCATGCGGGCGACTGGGACGCCTTTGGTGCAGCGTTTCCAGGCGTGCCGTACTTTATGATGGGCTTCACGAATCAACTGGCATGGGGGCTTACAACAGGGTTTATCGACTGCTATGACTTGTTTGTAGAGCAGGTGGAGCGCGCCCAATACCGCTCAGCAGACGGTTGGCGGCCGATCGAGAAAAGAACTGAGTCGATAGAAGTTAAAGGTGGCCAGCGTCGTCAGATAGAAATTCAAAGCACCCAACATGGAGTACTGCTCGAACCGCTTATGCAGGAGTTGGGCTTAGCGAGCACGGTTCCCGAAGACTTCCAAACCAGCCTGTATTGGTCGCTGCGTGATGTTCCAACCTCTGCCGGTGCATTAGCGCTGTTGCCCACTGCGAACTCGGCGCAAGAGTTCGGTGATTTGATGTTTGAAAACGATGTTTGCCCGCTCGTGAACAATATTATCTGTGTCGACAAAGCCAGTAATTTGCAGCGCTACATCGCGACGACAACGCCCGTGCGCTGCGGTGTTACGGGATCGGTACCGCTGGCCGGCTGGCAGCGGGAACACGACTTCGAATTATCGACGGCCGAGCAACTGACTGTAGAACGCAATCCTGCGGACGGCACCAGTCTGACGGCCAATAATGACACCATGGGTGAAGCTGGGGATTTTTATATCCACAATTTCCCAGCTCATAGTGCACGCGCAGACCGCATTCGCGAATTGTTAGGGGAAAAATCCAAATTCAGCGTTGCGGATTTTTGTCAGATGCAGCTCGATCTCACTGACCTGCGGGCTCGACAGATGGTCCCCGAGTTGTTGCGTGTGTTGGGGAGCAGTGACGAGCCCGATGTTCAGCTCGCGATGGAGGTACTTGGATCCTGGGATTTGCGGGCTACAGCGGATTCTGCGGCAGCATGCCTGTATTACCCCTTTTTAGATCGATTTTGGCCGCGTAAGTTTATGCACGCAGCGCTGCAGGATGATCTCATCAAGTTGCTGCCTGCGGCGGCACCGGGACTCAATCGCTTCGATATTGCCAGTTTTATGCAACCCGGGTCGCCTTGGGCGCCTCATGCCGAATTACTGAACCAAACAATCTGTGCGGAAATGGCGGGTGTGGTGATGCGGGTAAAGCAAAGCCTCGGTGACGATCCACAACGCTGGCGTTGGGGGGATTTACATCAGGTAGCGTTCGCGCACCGGTTGCAGGAGCATCCCGCTTGGGCCGCAATGACCGTTGGTCCCGACGAAATCGGTGGTAGTGCCACTACACTGGGTATGGCCATGCATATGGGCAAAGGGCCGGGTGATGCTGCCAATGGGAGCGGCGAGATCGCCTGCCGGGTTTACCACGGCCCTGCTTATAGGTTAGTGGTGGATTTGGGGGACACGAGTCGGGCACGCTTCGTCATTGCCGGAGGTAACGGGGGTCGCGCGGGCTCGCCGCTGGCGACAAATCACTATCCCATATGGTTGACGGGTGAATATTTCACATTGCAACTGCAGCGAGATGAGATAGATGAAATTGAGACTTGGACCTTTACTGATTGAGTACATCCTGCGCCGCGCACGCGCTCGGAGGGCGCGGTATTTGCAGCTCGCCTTCGACAAGAACTGGACGCGCTAAATACTTGCGGTAGGGGTCCTGTGTTGCAACCCTGCCAGGTGTAGTGTGGCGGTAGCTCAGGCCTGCGTAGCAACGACGCGCTGGCTGATCGTGTATCAAATCAAAGGATTAACTATGAGAAATTTGCTTCGTATCATGGCCCTGCTTTTCACCTCGGTGGTCGCTCAACCTGTGTTGGCAGCAGATTGCGAATTTACCGTCGGCGCAGGCGACTTACTGAAATTTGATGTTGCGGAAATAACCGCCTCGGCGTCGTGCTCCAGCGTTAAGGTAACCCTCAATCATGTGGGTAAAATGAATGCTCAGGTTATGGGTCATAATTGGGTGCTTGCCAAAACTGCTGATGTGCAAGGTGTGGCTGGGGATGGGATGAGCGCCGGTGCCGCCAGCGCTTACGTTAAGAGCGGCGACGCAAGAGTCATCGCGGCGACGGCCATCATTGGCGGTGGCGAGTCCACGAGCGTGGAATTTTCTGTTGCCGATCTGGCCGTTGGCGGCGATTACACGTTCTTCTGCACATTTCCGGGGCACTCATTCGTTATGCAAGGTAAGTTTAAACTCGCGGCGTAAAGTCCAGAACCCTCGGCCAGGTCGTTAGGCAAAAAGAAGTTGGGCAGCGTTACTGCTGTTGTTCATCCACCAAGGCGCTGAGGGTCTTTTCATCGCCGACCAGACCCAATTTCGCGTCGATCGCTGCGAGGCGCGCGCTGATACGAACTGCGGTGCCTCCCAAAATACGGGTGTGCAAACGGTGCGCAACCCAAGCGCCGGCTACCGCCATCACACCAAGGGTACCGAACATTAGGGCATACCCCGCAGCGCCCGGGAAGTAGTCGAGAATAAACCCCCATAACAAATAGGCGAAAGAAGACGGCAGATAAATAATGAACGCCGCTACAGCAATCACGGAGCCGGAAAATCGCGGCGGTAAGCCCATTTCGCCAAAAGGAGCGAAGTACAGAGCGCGCATAAAAAAGAACAGCACGGAGAGCATGCTCATCAGCACCATGGCGGTCCAGGCGCCGCCACCACTGAGGGTCAGCGCGATGGTGAAAGCTGCGATGATCGCTACTCCCAGTAAGCCGGAGCGCAGGCCGCCGCTGGCGCCGCCAAAGAAACGATCGGCAATAAAGCCTGAAGGCAGCGCGATGCCAATCCGCCCCGCGGATGTCGAAACAATGCCAAAGATAGAAATAGCCAATACTGGCAGCGCGTGGAGATCTTGCAGATAGGTCAGAAAAAACGGCATAGAGGTATAGGCGAGGTAGACGGTGAAGCCAGCGAAGCCCGCCAGCCATACCTCAGGCAGGCGCAGTGTCATCGACATGCCCGCGAGAACCTCACGATTAGCGGCGCCCCGATCGTCACCGGATTTCAGCAGGGTTGCCTTGGGCAGCATAAACCACGCAGCGATGCCGAGAATGATCATGACTCCGGCATTAACCATAAAGGCTATTTCTAACCCCAGCAGGCTGTAGCCGAGAAAAGTGTAGAGGCCCACGGTGAGCGTGTTCTGCAGCAGTTCGATGCCGCCGCGTCCGCCCTCAAGCAGGCCAAAAATTTTGCCTTGGTTGCTGTCTGAGGTCGACTTGCGAACGCTGGACAACACCGCCGGCCAAAATGCACCCTCACACCATAAAGACAACATGACGAACAAAAAGCACAGGGTTAGGAAGTCGTTGGTCTGGCCAAGAAAAAATGTTGTCACGCCCCCGAGTACCATATTGACTGGAATCAGCAGGCGCGGTGAAAAACGATCTTGAGCCCAGGCCAAGGCCAAATAAAAGACGTTATGGACAATGCCGTAGATTGACATCAGCAGACCAAATTGGGTCTTCGAGATCTGCCACAGCTCTAGCATTTGCGGCAGTAACGCGCCTTTCATAGCGAGCACGGAAAAAGCGAACTGAGAACACAGCACCAACACAATAAAATTGCCAGCAACGCGTTTAGATGAGAACAGCGGGCGGCCGTCATGTCCGAACAGCAGTTTCATAAAGCGTCGGTTATCATGAGCTTCGAGAATGGGTGCGGCTGCGCAGACGGTGGCTGATCAGGGCCGAACCTATGAGAACTGCGCCGACGGCCAAACCCACGAGGTTGGACGGGGGCGCTTCCACTACCCAATTTAGTTGCGGCAACGCAATCGCCAGTCCGCCCAAGGCAACCAGCCAACGGGTTAACCTTGTGTGCAGATTACCTAATCCCGCCAGGTAGCCTTGCAGCCCGGCGCAAATTAGCCATGCGCCGAACAACGCTTCTGCAAAGGCCTGCAACGAAGCGTACCAAGCCCCTTGCAGAATAAACGCCACGTCGAGTACGAAAATAAACGGAATAATGTAGATGATGCTGCCCATGCGCATCGCGGCGAACCCGGTTCGTAGCGGATTAGATTCAGCAATAGAAGCCGCGGCGTAGGCGCCGAGGGCAACGGGAGGCGTAATGTAGGACAGCATTGCCCAATACAAGATAAAAAGATGCACGCTTAGAGGGTCGAGATTTTGACTCACCAGCGCAGGCGCTAGAACGACTGCCAAAAATATATAGGCCGCTGTTACCGTCATGCCGATACCGAGTACAAAGCTGGTGGCCGCGCCCATCAACAGCAGTAGGCCGATGTCGTCACCGGCCAAACTTAGTAGGTCATTCACCAAGGTGCCGCTTAATCCAGTCAAGGACAACGAACCGACGATCAGCCCCACCCCGGCGAGCACGACGACGAGTTCGATCAATAACTTACCAACGGCGTACATCAGATCTATGGCGGCGCCGATACTAAGACGATGAGCGCCCGAGAATTGATTCAGCAGCAACAGAGCTGCGGTAGCGTAATACGGAGCGATGGATTCACGTTGCAGGAAAATCAATAAGAAAATCAGCAGCGCAAACGCGCCCAAATAAAACCAGCCTTCAGCGAGTGTTTTACGTACATTCGGTGTGTCCTCCGCTGCCAAGCCGGTAACGCCTTCGCGTCCTGCATAGGCGTCAATTTGTAAATAAAGGCTCGCGAAGTAGAGCGCCGCCGGTAGTGCTGCGGCGGCGGCGACATCGATATAGGCGATGTCCAGTAACGTTGCCATAACAAAAGCAGTGGAGCCCATGATCGGCGGCAATAGGACGCCGCCGGTGGAAGCGCATGCCTCTACGCCGCCAGCAACATGGGGTGCCATGCCAGATTTGCGCATTGCCGGAATTGTCAGTTGGCCGGTGGTGAGCACATTGGTGACGACGCTGCCGCTCATCGAGCCCATCAAGCCGCTCGAAACGATAGCGACCTTGGCGGGCCCGCCGCGTTGCCTGCCCAGCAGCGCAAAGGCAAGGTCGAGAAAAAATTGACCACCGCCGGTGTGTTGCAGCACCACGCCGAAGACCACGAAGCCGATCACCAGTTCGGCAAAGGCGCGGAACGGCAGACCGAATACACTTTCGATAGAAAGAAAGTGGTAAGACGCGGTTTCTGCCCAGGTGGACGGCAGGCCGTTCAGAGGCCCCGGCATGTATTCTGTTATGACCGGCAATACGGAAAATATGCCGGCGATAATACACAGCGGCCAACCCGCCGCGCGCCTCAATGCTTCCAATAGAACGACCCACAAGGTAATGGCCCCATAGACGGCCAACTCGGGAGCGGCGAACTCCCAAGCCTCATCCAAGGCTTGCTCGGCGGTGATAAAAAATCCGCATAAAATCGCGATGCTTAAAGCGACTAGGGGCCAGTCGATCCATGACTTGGTTGGATAGATGATGAATGCCCACGGTGCCAGCAGAGCCGCTAATGCATAAAAATACTGGGTTTCTATACCGATAATACCGTGCAGCCACTGCTGATCGCCAAATAGGCGCAAAGTGTCCATGGCCAGCAGCAGTGCCAAGACGGCCAGAGTGGCGACGACGCCGCGAAGGCTGGGGAGCGGTAGGGTTTGCATGCGCCGTTCGTGGTTTGAGGGGGGCTAACGCCAGATTGGATCGAACCCGGCCGCGTCCAGTGCGGCGGCGCGGCGCGTCATCCACGTCGCGCTGAAGTCTTCCGGGTCTTCGGCTTGATGCGCCTGCCAAGCGGTCGCCAACACGCTTTGGCGCTGGATCAATCGAATGTTGTGTGCGTCGGCCGCGTCGCTCCATACCCCGATGGATTTAAAGTAGCGTACGGCACCTTCGTGAAACGGTACTACCCATTGAAAATTCTGACGATCCATAGCCCAACCGATGCTGCCCGGATCTGCATTTTTGTATTCGTCGTAATGAATATGAATTGCCTTGGCTAAGTCGTGCACCAGTTGTTCGTTTTGCCCGGCTAGGGTGATGAGCATGGGGTAAGGATAAGTCGCGCCCTCGTGCGGGTTATCCTCGGAGATTGCCGCACCGCGCGTTGCCACATGTTTTTGCATAAATGGCACTACATTGGCCATGCGTTGCCAACAGCCCTCATCGTTATGGGGCGCGGCAGGCCAAAATATACCCCGTGGTGAAGCTTCGAGCTTTCGCGTAGGGCCAGAGACAGTTGTGGCGTAGGCCGCATCGACCTGGCCGTTTACGATGCCTGTCCACATGGCGTTGTAGCCCGGAAAATCGACCCGTTGCACATCGTCCCAAGTTAGTCCTCCGCAGGCGAGAAAGGCCTCGGTGGTCACATTCAGCGCCGGCGCGCCTCTCACATAGGGAACCCGTTTGCCGCGCAAATCAGCGTAACTGGTTATACCTAAATCGTTGGCGACGCCCAGTGCTTGGTTGCTGTCGCCATGCGACGCCATGACCAGTCGCAACGGCAACGGCCCCCAGATTTTGCCGGCGAACTGGAACACGCCTTCTTGGCCAAAATAGGTGGCGACGCCATTGGCAGAAAACTGTACCCGACCGCGCTGTAGGGGTAGCAGCCGGGATACGTCGTTTTTGCCAGGGAGTACGCGCAGGTTGACGTTGTAGTTGTCTTTCAGGGCTTTACCTATCGCCACAGCCTGATTGTAGCCGGTGGTGCCGAGGTTATAGGCGCTCCAAGACATTGTACGCGGAAACTTGGGCTCGAATTCTGGGTCCGCGCTGTGCGCCTGTTTAGTAAAACACAGCAGCAGTGCAGCTGTGAGCAGTCGAGATAAAACCCTTGAACTCATCGGACCCCTCGTAGACAAAAGAATAAGCGGCTAAGGCTAAGCCACGCCTGCGGCAATGTAGGGTGTGCTAATGAACGGGTCAAGGGATCAAGTGGTCTAAGAATATAAGGCGCATCGAACGGTGTTTCATGGTTAAAATTCGCCGCCGCGAAGCCAGCAGT
>DEBN01000150.1:2568-5559 GCA_002348825.1 Gammaproteobacteria bacterium UBA2955 | reverse complement strand
CGCATCACCAAGGTCCTGACCAAACTTGTTTATGAGCGTATCGTGCATCGACCGGGTGACGTAATATGCGGGGCGTTAGGCTACGCCGCCACCATCAACTATCAGGAACACTAAGCTTGGACATCAAACAACGTATGCAAGCGGTGCTGCGCGCCGAAGCAGATGCCATTAACGCCATTAATGTGGGTGCCGATTTTGTCACCGCGGTGGAGGTTATGCAGCGCTGCCAAGGCAAGATTTTGACTACCGGCATTGGTAAGGCTGGGCATATTGCGAAAAAATTCGCCGCAACCCTCTGCTCTACTGCAACCCCGGCGGATTTCATTCATCCTGCCGAAGCCGCCCACGGTGACTTGGGTTTGGTCGGTCAAAATGATGTCATGATTGCGTTCTCGACCAGCGGCAAGAGTCGAGAAGTCATTGAAATCCTCGAAATGTCACGCCATCTCGGCGTTACCACCATCATCGGCATTACCTCCCATCCGGACTCTGAACTCCGCGACTACTCGGATCTGGTTTTAGACATGGGCGTTATTGACGAGCCCTGTCCGATCGGGCTTACACCGAGTGCTTCGATGGCTGTGATGCTGGCCATAAGTGATGCAATAGCCTTGGCATTACTGGAGCAAAAAGGCATTACTCGCGAGGATTACGGACTGCGTCATCACGGCGGATACTTGGGCAAAGCCGCCCGCAAAAACTAACGAGCCTAAAACTCTAACAACTTTTATTCTGGCAAAAAGTCCAGACAAAACCCGCCATCCGGCAAGGCTGTAAAGCCGAGGCGTTGGAAGAAAGTGGCCGGTTCCGAATGCCTCGTTCGCACACCACGCCCACTCTTGCTTTCGGCGACCCCCAAGGCATGCCCGGCTACCCAACGCCCGACGCCTCGACGCTGAAAATCCGGCAGCACCGCAATCCAGTCCAAGCGGAAGCGGTCCTGTGGCTCTACAGCACTCGACATCGCATAGCCGGCCACAACCTGTTCTTTAATCTTGGCGACCCGCAGCACATCCGAGTCGGCGCCGAAATCCCTATGCGCTTGGGAAAAGAATTCCGGCAGGTCCGCCGCGTCGGCACGAAACATTTCCAGCTGCCGATGATTTATCGCCATAGGCCAGCGACCTTACTAAAAAAACTGCCCAACAGTGACGTCATCGACTTCGGCGGTTGCCCATACAAATCGCGAACCAATACCGAAGCCATCCGTTGATAGTTGTCCCAATTATCTTTGATCCACCAGCTGTCCTCACCAAAAACCTCACAGTAGCGTTCACAGTAGGTCGGTAGTACCCGCTCCGCAAACGCCTTTCCAGCGGGATTAAAAGCTGAATCCTGCAATTCGGCACCCAGCACAACAAACAGCGCACTTACAGGGCCTTCTTGAAAACGACACTGAGTCACAATCTCCTTGTGTCGCTGCTCAACCTCTGAGCTTAAGAGCTGGTGCTGCAAACAAAACGCTGCGAAGAACCCCAGCGGGATACAGGCTTGGGTCAAATCTTCTGTGTAAGACAGATAGCTGTCGACACTCGCGTATCGCATCAGGGCGCAAAGCTCGAACGCGCACGAATGCCCCATTTCCCGGCGGCGTCGGGCTGCAAAATATACAGCGATTCAAAGCTTGCCAACGGCTTTTGCTGAGGGTTATAGCGTGTGAATTGGACCGCTATATGTACCTTGTTTGCGTCCGCCTGCACCACATTCAAGCTGTCCCAAGCGCTGCGTTGCCAATTATAAGTACGCGCAAAGGCCTGGAAATCCATCTGCTCGATAAACTCTTCGCGCGATGGATGCACGACCACGCCGCCACTGCTTATGCGCACATGTGGGAACAAAAGAGTGCTCGCCCAGCGCGCAGAATCTTGAGCATTGAATGCCTGCATGAAGTCGTCCATAACTTTTGCAGCCTCGCCAATTGCGCGCTTTTGTACCGAAGTCGGCTCGCCTATATTTATGCCCAGCTGCACTTCAGGCTGAGCAATCGCTGAAACAGACCACAGCCCGATTATTATCCCCAAACAACCAATGAACCTTTGCATCGCGGCTAACTCCTTGTAGTCTTTTGTTCGACGTGGTTCGAACACGAGTATTTACCCGCGTCTCAATATGCAGAATTATTGGGGGAGATGTATGAACCGGCAACCTTTATCACAGATCGCTCTACTCTTATCCGTGCTGGTAATCGCTAGCCCGTCCGGTTTCGCAGCGGGTACCAGCATCGAGGACATGGAGCCACCTTTCGGCAGCGGCTATGCCCCCAAACAGGAATCTGAAAAACTGTTTAACAAGGGCTATCGGAGCTACCAGCAAGCACTCTACTTCCGATCGTTAGAAACTGAAAACGACAACGCTAAAGCGCAAAAAGCGCTTAAGAAAGCGCAGAAGTATTTGCGCCAAGCCGCGAAGAAAGACCAGAAAAACATCCGCGCCTTTTCCGTGCTCGGAGAAGTGCTAGCCGCCAGCGAGGAACCACGCAAAGCTATCGGTGCGTTTAATTTCGCGCTGCAACTGGACCCGAAGTATTACGAGGCTTGGCTGCACCGTGCAGAAGCGCTGCTGGATATGGGTCTTTTGGACGATGTGAAAAAATCTCACATTGTGCTGGCACGCAATGAACCGGATCTCGCCGACACGCTGATGGTCGCTATTGATGCCTGGCTAACCGAACGCGAGCAGCCGCTGGACGATGATGAGACAGCGTTTATGCAATGGCGTAACGCGCAAACCTAGATTGCCGCACCGCTATATAGGTCTATCACCGCGTAACGTTACCCGATGCATCTTGCGATGCTGTGGGAAAAAATCATTCACCGGCTTATGTTGTGTGGAACGATTGTCCCATATCGCCACGGTACCAGGCTGCCATGACAAACGCACAGTATGTTCGTCTGCGATCACATGGCCATACAAAAAATTGAGCAGATGCTCGCTTTCCAGAGCTGTTAACTGTTTGATCCGAGTTGTGAACAATCGATTAACGTAAATGCT
>DEBN01000150.1:1714-2190 GCA_002348825.1 Gammaproteobacteria bacterium UBA2955 | reverse complement strand
TTCTGCGCAATTGCCGGCGCCAACCGCTCCGCCCCTCCGGGCTCGGCAAGCGACTCGGCAAAGCCATGGGCAAAATCATGCACCGCGGTCAGCGGCGTCAGCAGATCCTGTATTTCTTTAGACAAACTGGCAAACGCCGCTGTCGCGCTGGCCCAAAGAGTATCGCCACCTACTTCGGGGATAATTTGCCCCTGCAGTAAGGTAAAGCTCGGAGGTTGCTGCATAAAGGTCATATCTGAATGCCATATCTCGATCTTGGACGGGTTCTCCGCAGTGCTTTCTAAAATTTGTACCGCGTCGCTTTGTGCAGTCGTGGCGTAGGCGGGATGGTCAAGCACGTCGCCGAATCGTTTGGCAAACTTCGCAAACACTTTCGGAGCAGTGTCTTGATCGCGAAAAAACAGCACCTCGTGTTCGTTCAGGGCATGACGCACCTGGGCATAGAGCTGATCCGACGCGGCAACATCAGCTAACCC
>DEBN01000150.1:523-1307 GCA_002348825.1 Gammaproteobacteria bacterium UBA2955 | reverse complement strand
TCAGAAAACCCAAATTGTAGCGGCCCCCGCGCACCTATCAATCAGTACGAACAATTTTCATGCGACTGATTTGTGGAATTAAACCGTATAACCTGAGTCTTCATCCCGAGGAAGTGCCAATGAACCATCCGCTGATCACAAAAATCCTACTCACGTTTTCCATCCTGACATTGACCGCGGCAGCGACGGCCGCTGGCCAGAGCAAGAATAAACAGGATCAATTCCCCATCAATATTGAGCAAGCTGAGGCGAAAGCCAGCGCACATTTCGCCGCCGCCGACGACAATGCTGACGGCTTACTGTCCGCCGATGAATTTGCTCGAATGCGGCCTAACCGTCCACATCGGTCGACAAGATTTTCAGAGAGAAAACGTAAAGGGACTCGTACCAATCGTGATTCCGTGGATCGGCGAGCACACCGGCCGCAAACCCAACAGGCGCGCGACCGTTTTGCCGAGGCAAATGCCAAACGCGCAGCCGAACACGCAAAAATGCGCGCCGCGGCTGAAAGTGAAATGTTCAAGCTCATCGACTCAAATGCCGACGGCCTGCTCGATGCCGATGAATACGCCGCCGCGGATAAACCCAAGCTTAGGCGGCAAGCGCGACGAGCGGCAGCCTTTAGCCGCTTTGATGCTAATGGTGACGGTTTTCTTGCTCGCGAAGAGCTACCAAACCCAACGGCTCGGTTGCGCCGGTTTGACACCAATAGAGATGGTGCAGTAAGCAAGCGCGAAATGCGCAAGGGCCTGCGCGCGCGCCGCGAGGCCGAAAATTCGTAACC
>DEBN01000150.1:0-151 GCA_002348825.1 Gammaproteobacteria bacterium UBA2955 | reverse complement strand
CACGATGACGAGCTCAAGAACGCTGCCCAACGACAAGACAAAGACGCCTTTGCACAGCTTATGGGGCGTCACGTGGATCGCCTGTAGAGCTATGCAATATTACAAGCTTTGGCTGCGCGCACGGTCCGATGCAAATACTTATGTAGCCAAA
>DEBN01000096.1 GCA_002348825.1 Gammaproteobacteria bacterium UBA2955 | reverse complement strand
AGTAATACAGCGCCACGTAATCTACATTGACCTCTTACCCATGGCCTTTATACGCTTGGCGCCTTATGGCGGCGCCATGAGGGGCCGATTACTCCAACGGCCTGATGGAGTTTATTTGTCCGAGCGTTGCTGCCGTCGTTTCCGCGTTATCTGGAACCCTGCCCGTCGTCAATTTTTATGTAGGTGCCGGTTACTGCCTCAGAAGCCGGTGACAGAAAATACAGTAGGGTGCTGTCCATTTGAGCTGGATCGCAGATCCGTTTTCGCGGGAAGTGTTGGGCGATATCTCCCATCCTTTCAAGCATTCCGTCCATCATCTCCGAAGAAAACGCCCCCGGTGCGATGGCGTTCACGTTGATATTGTATCTGGCCCATTCGACCGCCAAACATTCCGTCATTCGGACAATTGCTGATTTTGTAATCGAGTAAAGGGCCGCGCCATTACCGCCGTAATTAAAACCGCCCACCGACGATATATTGACCATGCGGCCAGGTTTTTCCGCTGCGATTAGGCGCCGTGCGATCTCGCACGAGAGTACATACGGCCCCCTCAGATTGGTGTCAAAGACTGCATCAATCAGCTCGTTCGACATCTTGTGAGCTCGCTGCGCATCCGGGATACCGGCGTTATTCACTAAAATCGTCACGGTCCCTAGGGCTTCTTCGGCTCGATCCACACAGCTCATGATCGACTCGTTGTCCTGCATGTCTAAAGGGATCGGTTCTGCGATGCCGCCCGCGGCATTGATCTCTTTCGCCAGCGCCTCGAGCCTGTCTACTCTGCGGCCGGTCACAGCGACCTTTGCGCCACTCGCGGCAATTACCTGAGCAAACCGCTTGCCCAATCCTGATGTGGTACCTGTAACTAAAGCCACCTGACCAGACAAATCATTAGACAGGTTAGGTATTGGATATTCCGCCACGACGTTCTCCTAATATGAATGCATTTCCCCTGCGACCAACTATACAGTTGATCCTCGACTGGGTCTCTCCCACCGTCGATATTGACCATTAGCTTCTGAGCAACGCTAATCTTAGGTTCGTTCGTCGCGGTAAAAGCCTACCTACGGAATGATGCGGCGGCGGCGCAGATCGCGCAGCCAGTGGCAAAAACTTTCCTCGCTATTATAGGTTTGGGTAAAGCCTGCCTGGTGAATTTTCACAGTGCTTACAAAAATAGGAGGCGGCGGTTCGACGGCACCATAGGCAAAACACAGGTCCGCGTAGTAGTGAGATTCACCGACGATTTGCTCCAGGCTGTGCGACACAAGGTTGTGCTGAGCAACAATGCTTTGCCAAAGACCGTCTCGCTGCATCAAGTAGTCGGCAACCGAGAGCGGTTCATCATCGCCTGTTTGCATAGCTAGCGTTTCGGCTATCGCAGGCCACATGTCGCGCCAGCTAAAAACTTCGCCGTTGGTCAGATTGTAGGTTTCACCTCGAGCGCATTGATTGGTTGCCGACCAGAGGCAAGCGTCTCCTACCAGCCGCACATCCACTGCCTCCAAAGCGCGATCTGCGCCTCCGGGAAACGTCAGCGGCAAACCTTCAGCCTGGCGCAGCGCAGCATAAACCCCCACCACAGGCGGCAGGTTCATAACAACGCCATGATTTGGACCAACGATCATTTGCGGCCGCAATATAGTGAAGTCATAGTCATGGTCTTTGGCGTGGGCACGCAAGTAGTCTTCTTGCAGCCAGTAAAAGTTCGGATGCTCGACCCGGGGTTGACTCTCTCGGGCGGGCACCCGCATGGGCCCCACCATGGCGCCGTAGGCCTTCGTGCCCTGAAGCAAGGTGACGTGCTGTATGCGGTTGGACTTCACCAGAGCATCGAGCAAATTTTTCAGCATCTGCCCGTTGGTGTTGATTTGCATTGGATCAGACCAGCCATTAACCAGCCCGGGAAGCTCGAACACCGCGGTATAAACGAGGTGGGAAACGCCGTTCAGCTGCGCGCAAACCTCGGCGCAAGCGGCCGGGTCCTGTAAATCCAAAGCCACATGGTGAATATTCGGGTCGTCCAACAGCTCCGGTGGACGTCTAGATGCGGCGATTACCTGCCAGCCCTCCCGAGCAAAGCTGATGGCTGCGGCTGTCCCGACCAAACCGCTGGCTCCAGCAATCAGTACTTTGTTCTGCATATCCTTCCCCGCTTGCCAGATGCTCGGTCTATTGCCTACGGTCAAATTAACTGACGCATCGCGCTGTTGCGCAAGGGTCTAGAGGTCGGCAGGTTTTTATTCGAAGACCGCGCGGTTAGAAGTTCCAGTGTCTGAGATTCAAAAGCTCGGCGCCCACGTTATCTGATGCCTCGCTGCGCCGACCTTAACTTTTAGCTGGATGCAGAACAAGCGACCTGCAGCCCGGCAAATTCGACCTTAACCTGCCCTCCTCTTGCAACCGGGTGCAACCCTCCCGGCGTGGAGCAAATCAATGAAGTTCCTGGGCGCAGGAGCTTTTCGTCGCCATAGCCTTCCGCTGCCAACTTTTGCAGCAACCATGAAATTGTCGCGACAGGGCCAAACCTGCCGCCAATCTCCAACTCTGTGAGCGTCACCTCCTCTATGCGAACCCCGTCTATTTCGACGCTCATCGGCTCTGTGAGCGGAATCTCACCAACCAAACAGCGAATCGTCTCAGAGCAGTGGACAACGCCGGTATGAAAACAATTAGTGCCGATCAACTCCAAACCGCGTCTCCCCTGATCGTCCTCTGGGGGGCCATCCATACCTAAAATATGGGTTTCGATGATCGGCTCAAATTCGACCTCCCACTCCGAAACATCGGCGGAATCGACAGCCAACAGCTTAACTCCGAGTTCGCCCTCTATCGCAAGGCGCCTATGATCAACCGTCGCGTGATTTTTGAAGCTTTCGCTGTCCCACAAATAGCCATGCACGGATTCTTCAAGACCCATGGCCTTAATAAGATTTTTGCGAACGGATCTGCTGGTATAGCCAACCTTAAAGCCAACAACCGTCTCACCACGAGATTCCCGAAAAGAACGCAGTGCTCTCTGCAGCTCGTAGGCTTCTTTAACAGTATTGGGGCCTCGAGCTTCAGCGAACACGCGCCGACGAGCGCGTGTATCCAAATCGCTCTGCAACTGGGGGGCTAAAGCGTCAAACCGTGTCTTGATATCCCGATTCCTCGTATACGAAAGGCTTGATCTTAGCGAGTTCACTTCGATGCTGGCATAGATCGCACTTAA
>DEBN01000109.1 GCA_002348825.1 Gammaproteobacteria bacterium UBA2955 | reverse complement strand
CTTGCACAGGCGAAAAGCGGGCGCATACGTTTTCCGCCGCCTAAAACCGCGTGGCGCATCGCGTCCAGCATAGGCTGGGCGATGGCGGATTTTGTCGGTAACAGGGCTTCGAGTTTATCTTCGACGCGCGCGCGCATAGCATCGAGGTCATGCATTGTCGGGGCTATCAATTTCCAGTGCTTCCAATTCACCGTCACTGTTGAGTTGTTGAACCTTCAACTCGGCGTTCTTAAGCTCAGCTTGACACAGTCGGGTAAGAACCACGCCGCGCTCGAATGCTTTTAATGATTCGTCTAAGGTGAGTTCGCCGCCTTCCATTTTTTCAACCAGTTGCTCGAGCTCGGCCATAGCAGACTCGAAACTAAGCTGTTTGGAAGGTGTTTCATTTTTGGTCATAACCTTAGAGCCATTGTGCGCGGGAGCATTATGTTAACGATTGTCGCTATGGATTACCGCGTGTTTTTAGTGAAACGCCGTTGCATTAGATTCAATTTTTGCCGTCGAGCGCCAAGGACAGCGGCGATAGAGGAGCCGAGACGCAGAGTATGGTGCTGGTCGATCGTGTAGCTTGGCCAGTTGGGAAGATCGGCTCTGTTAGGATTTCCAGTCTTAGCAAATTGAGTCCAGTAACCGCTCATAGTGTGCGCCATCGCTCGATCCTCCTCGGTCCATTCGATGGCGAATCGATCGAGGTTGTTAAATACATAGACCAAATCTCCCGAATGATAAGCGCCGGCGCTGCGTGGCCCCTTTGGCAGGTCGAGGTTCGGCTCATTCGCCAGGTAGATTTGAAAAGCCGGCGGCACGTAGTCCATAAAGTATAAGTAAGTCGCAACGTTTGTGCGGCGCATATGGCTTGCCCAGTCGCGCATCCCATAGGCCATAAATAGGTCGGTGCTGATTTCTCGTTGGGCAAACCCGGGCGAAACCCTTAACTCTTCAGCGTAGGCGCTGATAACCTCTGCACTCAGAGAACCGAATGTTTGGGTTAAATAAGCATCCAAGTCTGATCTGCTTAGATCCTCGTTAAGAGGGAACAGCATGTGACCCTCGTTCGCCGTAGAGCCGAGCAATACTGGAACTCTTACCTGGCGCCCGGCCCTGAAGATGTCGCCTGCTGGTTCAGGCAATACCCATCCGTCGACGACGATTCTAGATTCGGCTGCCCAATCGCTCGCCGCTGCAGCCTGCAGCAGGCTTTGATTGTCGATTTTGCGCAATGTTTCCGCGGTGACCGGCTTTTTGGTTGAGATACCGGTTATTTTCAGTGCGGCTTGGGCCAGTGCTTGACCGCGCTTTTGTCCGTCGGGGTCAGCCCCCGGCGGATACAGACAGGCAGCGGATTGGCCGATAGCTTTGTGAAATAACCCTTCGCTAAGGGGTGAAGCCATCAGCGCGCAAATGCTGCTGGAGCCTGCTGATTGACCAAAAATGGTGACGTTGTCGGCGTCGCCTCCAAACGCGCTGATGTTATCGCGCACCCAATTAAGCGCAGCAATCTTGTCCATTAGCCCGTAGTTACCGGAGCTGTCGTGGCTGGACTCGGCGCTTAAAGCCGGATGTGCAAGAAAGCCCCATGGGCCTAAGCGGTAATTTATGGTTACCAAGACCACGCCCTGCTGTGCGAGACGGGTGCCATCGAACAAGTCAACGTGCCCGTACCCGCCCGTATGCGCGCCACCGTGAAACCAAACCATAACGGGTAGAGGTTCTTGGTGATCGGCCTGACTCCATATGTTGAGATACAGACAATCTTCACTGCGAGGAAATTCGCCGCGACTCCAGACAAACGCGTTGCGGCTGTATTGTTGCCAGCACGCTGGAGAAAAAGTTTGCGCGTTGCGAATGCCCTGCCAGCGGTATGGCGCCTGAGGTGGTTTAAAGCGCAATTCGCCCACTGGCGCGCGAGCATACGGCACGCCTTTAAAAACGCGAACACGCTGATCTGTGTCAGCCCAATCGCCCCGCAGTTGACCAAACAGGGTAGTTGCCGTTGGGGTTTTTGTTGCCATAACCGCAGAATCCTCAGAGCTTGGTTTGGCGCAGCCGCTCAGCAACAAAGCTATGGCTAGAGCCCCTCGCATAGATCTCTAGCCGTGCATGCGAGCTGTCGCTTGTTCACGCAATTCGCGCTTTAGAATCTTCCCGGAGGCCGTGCGCGGCAGTGGTTCTTGCTGCTGCCAAACATAGGCTGGAATTTTGAATTTGGCCAGCCGTTCGCTGAGAAACTCTCGCAGTTCGCCCTCGCTCAGCTGTCGTTCGGTATACAGCGTTGTGCCTACCTCTTCGCCCAGGCGCTCATCGGGTACGGCATAAACTGAAGCTTCGTGCACGCTGGGGTGCTCGAGCAGTGCCGCTTCTACCTCGCCGCAGCCGATGTTTTCGCCGCCGCGAATCACTAGATCTTTGATGCGGTCGACGATGAACAAAAAGCCCTCTTCATCTAGATAGGCGACATCGCCAGTCCGCATCCAATGGCCGTCGATAAAGGTTTCAGCATTGGCATCGGGCCGATTCCAGTAGCCGCGGAAGATACTGGTCCCGCGCACAAGCAGTTCCCCGGGTGCATGTGTTGGGCATTCGTTACCGTCTTCGTCGACAACTTTTAGTTCCAAGACCGCGCTGCAGCGGCCAGAGCTTGCAGGTCGATCTAAATAGTCCTGTCCGCCTATACCAGTGCCGATGGCATTGGTTTCGGTCATACCCCAGCCTGTGCCGGGCATGGCTTTAGCGAATGATTGTTCAATATTACGCACCTGATCTGGTGCCCGAGGCGCGCCGCCACCACCTACGGACAACAATGAAGACAGATCCCGCTCGCTGCGATTCGCTTCGAGTACCAGATCACCAGTCATCGCGGCAGGGGCTATAAAGCTGGTGATCTTTTCGACCTCGATCAATTCAGCGGCCTGGGCGGGGTCCCATTTATACATAGACACCAATTTGCGCTGATGTCGATAGCTGGCGAGGAACACCGCCAAGGATCCGGTGGCGTGGAATAGGGGCACCGCCAGCAATGTGGCCGGCGGATGCTCTGGCTCTGCAGGGGGTTCGTCCAGCAGTGCAATGGCCGTGGTTTGGTCCAGTTCCCAGCTCATAAGCGCGCTGATAATGTTGATGTGACACGATGCAACGCCTTTGGGGTTGCCAGTGGAGCCGGAGGTGTACATCAGTGTTGCGTCGTCTTCCGGGTCGGGCTGCTGGGCAGGCATTTCAGTTACTTCGGCATAGGCGCTGACCAAGTCCGCTAGATTTGGATGCTCTGTAGCGTCGGGTCGCACGGCTATAACTTGGATATCAAGCGCTGGGGTGATGTCGGCAAACCGGTCCAATCTCTCTTGATCCGCGAGCAACACTTTGGCGCCGCTGTCGGATAAACCAAATGCCATTTCGTCGGGCCGCCATAGTGCATTCATAGCTACCGCGATACCGCCTACTGCGGTAACGGCCATAAAGCTCAAAATCCATTCAGGATAATTGCGCATGGAAATAGCGACGCGATCGCCGCGTTCTATGCTGTAGTCGTTAACGAGCACACTCGCCACTTGCGCCGCTGCCGCATAGGTTTCGGCGAAGCTTAATCGTGTATCACCGTAAACGATAAAAGGCGCGTCGCTGCGCGCGTCTGCAAAAAGATCGCGCAGCGTTGCCGGTGCTGTTTTGAAGCGCAGGCAATCACGACCAAAAACGCTGCCGGCGATAAGTTCGAACGGTTGTCCTGCTGCGGTCAGTTCTGCGACTGCCTGCGCGCGTGTCTTTTCCACCATGCCATTCCCCTCGTAATGCTCAAGCGCAAAATACTAACCTATGGATTGTCGGAAAGGTAAGTTGTGACCGATAGCGCCGTTATCATTCTATAGATGGCAATTTCATGTGTTTACCACAACTCTGCGCGTAGCGTGAGATGAGGGAGTCAGAGTAAATTGGGTCTTGCGCCTCAAGTGTTACCTAAAGTAGCATTATCTGTCCAAGTTTAGGTTAATCCGACGCTGGTTAAACGCGAGCGATGCTCCAGACGTTGGGTTTTACTGAGAATTGCGCTGCTAGTTGGATAACAATGAGCACCCATCGGGGCGATGCATGAAGACGAAAAAAATATTGCCTGTTCTGATTATGCTGTTTGCTTCCGTAGCCGCATGGGCGCTTTTTAACGCCCGGCCCGAGGTTGCAACAGCGTCTGTCGAGCCGCCGGCGTTATTGGTGGACGTGATCGAAGCCAAGCGTAATCCGGTTACGTTTAGTGTTCAGTCACAGGGGTCGGTAGCGCCCAGAACACAAACTACGCTGGTAGCCGAGGCTTCAGGCCAAATCATAGAGGTCTCGCCGGCATTCGTGAGCGGTGGTTTTTTTCGCAAGGATGATGTTTTAGTTCGCATCGACCCACGAAATTATGCAAGCGTCGTGAAACGAGCACGCGCCGCTGTCGCGAGAGCAGAGACGCAGCTTGCAACGGAAACCGCCACGGCGAGCTATGCCCAGGAAGACTATGCTCGGCTGCAACGCCTCAATCCCAATACCGCGCCACCTTCCGCACTAGCACTTCGAAAACCGCAGTTGTCCGCGGCTATGGCGGAGCTGCAATCCGCTCAAGCGGACTTAGAGAAGGCCGAAGGGGATCTGGACAGAACAGTGATTCGCGCGCCGTATGATGGCTTGGTTCGTCAGAAAATCGCGGACGTTGGTCAATACGTAAATGTGGGGTCGCAGTTGGCCAGCACCTTTGCTATTGATATTGCCGAAGTAAGGCTACCGATAACGCAAAATGACCTGCAGTATCTAGAAATATCCAGGCTTCGAGCGGGTCTGCCGCTTGAGGCAGTTTTGCGTGCAGAGCTGGGTGGCCAAACGGTATCTTGGCCCGCGTCGATCACACGATCTGAGGGCGTGTTCGATGCAGACACGCGAGTACTTTACTTGGTGGCTCAGGTGCTCGACCCCTACGGCGTTCAGGCCGGAACGGAAATGGCGCAGTTACCGTTAATGATGGGCACGTTCGTATCGGCGGAAATCGCTGGGCGCACAGGCGGAGATCTGTTTGTCATACCAAGGCAATCTATCTATAGGGGCGAAACGCTTTGGTTAGTCGACGAAGACTCCACGATCAGGCCTACTCGTGTCGACGTTGTTAGGGCTGACGAAAACTTCTTTTACGTCTCCGACGGGCTTGTTGAGGGCGATCGCTATTGCGCTACTGCGGTAGAGCAACCTTTGCCCGGCATGAAAGTTAGAGTCAGCAGTTAGCGTCGCCTATGCGCACCCCTGACCAGCCTAAAGACCAGTCCTTCAATAAGGGCCTGATTGCATGGTTTGCGCGCAACCATGTCGCAGCGAACCTGCTGCTTGTGTTCATCTGTGCCCTTGGCTACTACGCCATTTCGATATTGAAGAAGGAAACCTTTCCCACCTTTACGTTAGACATGATCGAAATTGGTGTCCCGTATCCGGGTGCTGGTCCTGAGGAAGTTGAGAAGGGCATCCTCGTAAAGATTGAAGAATCGCTCACCTCGATACAAGGCATCGACGAGCTGCGTTCCGTCGCGCGAGAAGGCTATGGCAGTGTATATGTTGCTGTAGCTCAAGGGTATGAACTGAGCGACATTACCGATCGAGTCAAACTCGCGGTGGATCGCATCTCGACCTTCCCTGTGGATGCCGAGCGCCCATACATCATACAAACCGAAAGAAAAACTCAGGCGCTGATGGTCGCCGTTAGCGGCGACCTCGACGAGTTTTCTATGGCAAACCTTGTCACGCAAATTCGTGAAGAGATCGTGGCCCTACCCGAGGTAACCTTCGCAGAAATTCAGGGCCGTAAAGATTTTGAAATCTCTGTTGAGATCTCGGAGCAGCGGCTGCGCGAATATGGACTCACGCTGAGCCGGGTCGCCAGCGTCATAGGCCGCTGGTCTATAGATCTTCCCGGTGGATCGATCCGAACAGATGGAGGCAATATCCGTTTAAGGGCTAACGGTCAGGCTTATACCGGGGAAGAATTTTCGAATATCGTGCTGCTGACGAACCCCGACGGATCAAAATTGCGCCTAAGAGACGTGGCTGAAATAAAAGATGGCTTCGTTGAGTGGCCAGGCTACGCCTATTTTAATGGCGCTCGCGCGATGATGATTGAGGTTAAGTCAACCGCTAACGAGAGCGAACTTAAGATCAGTGAGTCCGTTAGACGCTATATCGACTCACGACAAGACACCCTACCCGATAGTGTCTTTCTGAACGTCTGGGGCGACTCTACGCGATTTTTGTCTGATCAGCTGACCATGCTGCTTAAGAACATGGCATTGGGTTTTGCATTGGTTTTTGTTGTATTGGCGGTTTTTTTACGACTTCGGTTGGCCGTTTGGGTGGTTGTTGGCCTGCCGGTTGCTTTCCTTGGTGCCTTTATGCTTCTGCCATTTGTGGGCGTGACCATAAATATAATGAGCCTCTTTGCTTTTATCTTGGTGTTGGGGATTGTCGTTGATGACGCAATTATCGTTGCGGAAAGCGCACATGCCGAGACTGAAAAAAGTGGCTACAGTCTGCAGAGCATTGTGGTGGGCACAAGGAAAGTTGCGATTCCTGCGACGTTTGGGGTTTTAACCACTGTTGCGGCTTTCGCGCCGTTGTTATTGGTAACCGGGGCGCCGTCGGCAATGATCCACGCGTTAGCATACGTCGTGGTTTTTTGCCTGCTCTTCTCACTGGTCGAGAGTAAGTTGATTCTGCCATCCCATCTGGCGCTGCTACCGCCGCCGAAATCAGACAAAGGCCGCCTCACCGAGTACGTCGATCGATCGTTAAAGAAGTTTGTGGAAACCAGGTACAAACCCTTCCTCGCCAAAGCAATCGATTACCGATACACCACCGTCGCGGTTTTCGTGTCGCTGATTATTTTGGTCTCTGGATTTTTTGCTGGCGGCTTTGTCAAGTACGGCTTTTTCCCGGACATAGAAAACCCGATGTTAGCAGTTAATGTTGAAGTTACTGAGGGCAGCCCTGAAGACCTCACCGGAAAAATATCGGACCAATTAGCGGAGTCGTTGGAGGAGCTTCGACGGGAAGTGCGCGAGGAACTTGGTACCGAAGCGGACTTTGTTGAAAATGCGTTCACTTGGGTCTGGCCTGAGGGCTCGCGATACATGGTCGAGTTGAAGCCAAACGAGACCCTTGCAATAACACCTGCTGAGATTGAGAAACGTTGGCGTGCGAAGTTTGGCGATGTCGCTGGTGTGAAAGAGATAAAATTCCTAAGTAAACAGCGGATGGGTGGCGAAACGGATCTAGG
>DEBN01000003.1 GCA_002348825.1 Gammaproteobacteria bacterium UBA2955 | reverse complement strand
GACGTTTGTGGCTGTTGGATTACGCCGCCTCAACCCTATCAGCAGCGGCATTCGGTACCGCGCAGCGCGGTAGCGGACTGTGTTGGTTTATCGAGTGACCGTATCTGCGGAGACGGTTTAGTCGCGACGGTCGGCGTACCCTTTGCCTTTGCTGAAGTGAACTCGCGCAGCGCTCTTGCTCAGTGCCAACCGAATCTGGCAGCGTTCCAGTCCTGCGATCGCGACTACGGGTACCCGGAGGAGGGGTTTTCGCTGATGGTGTATTTTCGCGAGACACAGGAAAAAGTGCATGGGCGGATGTTCGGGCCGCTCATTGGTATCCAAGAAGATGCGGCTACGGGCAGCGCTGCTGCGGCACTGGCGGGTTTGCTGGCGCAGGGTGAGGCGGCCCAGTGGGTGCTGCATCAGGGGCATGACATGGGGCGGCCGAGTACCCTACGCTTGCGCACCGAGCAGGTGCTTAATGCGGATCTGCGCATTCAAGTGGGTGGCTGTTGTGTGCCGATGATCGAAGGCGTGCTGCAGGGTAAGGTGTAGACTTCTAGGTCGCGATTCACGCAGGTGGCTGTAAACAAGCACCGCCCGGTGGCAGATCGCCAAAACAGGAGTCAGCATGATCAGATTATTTCGGAGTTGTATTGGTGGATTTTTGGTGCTGATGGCGGGCACCGCCGTGAGTGCACCGTACGATTCTACATACGTGCCGCGTCTCGCGGCAGATTTTGTCATCCGCAATGCGTTGGTACTCGATGGTACAGGTGCCGATGCCTATAAGGCGGACGTTTGGGTCAAAGCCGGTCGGATTGCTCATATCGGCCAAGGTCCAAACTCAGAGGGCGCACAGGTTATCGAGGCCAAGGGTCAATGGTTGACGCCCGGGATTATCGATGTTCACTCGCATTTGGGCGTTTACCCGTCACCTAGCGTCGCGTCTACCTCCGACGGTAACGAAGCGACGGCGCCAAGCACCGCCCAGGTTTGGGCGGAGCATTCGGTATGGCCGCAAGACCCACAATTTGGTTTGGCGCTTGAGGGTGGAGTAACTAGCCTACAGATACTGCCAGGCAGCGCGAATCTGTTTGGTGGTCGGGGTGTGACTCTGAAAAATGTGCCGTCGCGGACGGTTATGGGGATGAAGTTTCCCGATGCGCCCCACGGTTTAAAGATGGCCTGCGGCGAAAACCCGAAACGGGTGTACGGAACGCGTAAGTCTGCGCCGTCGACTCGCATGGGCAATGTCGCTGGGTATCGAGCAGAGTGGATTAAAGCTTTGGAATACAAAGCCAAGTGGGACGCCTACGACCCTACAGGCGATAAACCGGCGCCAGCGCGCGACCTGAAGCTAGAAACCCTGGTCGGTGTGTTGGATGGCGATATTTTGGTGCACAACCACTGTTATCGTGCCGACGAGATGGCCACCATGATCGAAATAGCGAAGGAGTTTGGATATAAAATCGGTACCTTTCATCATGCGGTAGAGTCTTACAAGATTGCCGACTTGCTGGCTCAGGAGGGTATTTGCTCCGCCATGTGGGCCGACTGGTGGGGGTTTAAGCTCGAGGCATTCGACGGCATTCAGCAGAACGTTGCGCTCGTGGATCAAGCGCAGGCCTGCGCCATCGTCCATTCCGATTCGGCCAGAGACATACAGCATCTCAATCAGGAGGCGGCGAAGGCCATGACTGCCGGTCGGCGCATGGGCATGGACATCACTGCAGCTCGGGCGCTGCGCTGGATTACTTTAAATGCGGCGCAGGCGCTGGGAATCGCTGCGCAAACCGGTTCGATAGAAGTTGGCAAGGCCGCTGATTTGGTGCTCTGGGACCGCGATCCGATGAGTGTTTACAGCAAGGCCCAGCAGGTCTTTATCGACGGGTATCGGTATTACGACC
Source organism: Gammaproteobacteria bacterium UBA2955 (assembly GCA_002348825.1). Taxonomy (GTDB): domain Bacteria; phylum Pseudomonadota; class Gammaproteobacteria; order Pseudomonadales; family Azotimanducaceae; genus UBA4421. The sequence continues at coordinate 18,543 of DEBN01000003.1, read as the reverse complement.
GAAGTGACCCGATGCGCCAACCGGTTTCCGACTTTGCACTAGAACAGTTGGTAGGGGGGAAGCGGTGAAGATTCTGAGAGCAACGTTGATAATGGTGTTAATGGTCAGCAGCGGTGCCGTAGTTGCTACCGATGTTGCTATTCGGAATGTGCAGATCCACACCTTAGACGCCGAGCAGCCCCTGCAGAATGCAACCCTCCTCGTGCTGCAGGGGCGGATTGCGGCGTTCGGACGCGATCTAGCGGTGCCGGCTGGTATACCGATAATCGATGGCGCTGGCATGGTTATTACCCCCGGTCTGGTCGAGCCGCACAGTCAGATTGGCCTTGAAGAAATTAGCGCGGTGGATTCGACAGTGGACAGCAGCGGCGGAGAAGTGGCGTCTGGACCGGCGTTTGACGTGCAATACGCAATTAACCCGGCCAGCACATTGCTACCAATTAATGTCGTCGAAGGGGTGACCCACGCCGTAACGGCGCCCGCTCAGGCAGATGATGTTTTCGCGGGGCTGGGTGTGGGCTTGGTGCTGGCTGGCGATGTGTTGATCACGCATCCCCAAGTGGCGTTGTTCGGGGCGGTGGGCGCGCGTGCCGCGCAGCACTTAGGGGGCAGTCGTGCCGAGGTCTTTTCGCATCTTTACCGAACCTTTGCCGAACTGAAAACTTACCGACAACGCCGCGCTATAGCGGGTTCTACAAATACCCTCGCCGGCTTTTCCTCGCACCGCGAGCGCCAGTATACGAAAATCGATATGGATGCCTTGGCGTTGGCCAGCAGTAAGGCGCTGCCGCTCGTGATACAGGTGGACCGTGCTAACGAGATTTTGCAACTGCTGCAGTTTGCCAAAGAGTTTAACCTACCTGTGGTTGTTCGTGGTGCCGCGGAAGGCTGGAAAGTCGCTTCTGAACTCGCTGCAGCAAACGTGCCGGTGATTATCGATCCTTTGAACAATCTGCCAAACGGCTTTGATCGTCTGGGGGCGCGGGCGGATAATGCGGCGTTGCTTCAACAGGCGGGGGTGCGTGTGGCGTTCAGCGTTTCAGATCCGCACAACGCCAGACAGCTGCGGCAACTCGCGGGCAACGCAGTCGCGCATGGTATGGCTTGGTCGAGCGCGCTGCGTGCGATAACCCGTGTACCTGCCGATTTATATGGATTGGATGTCGGGCGAATTCGTGTGGGTGACGAGGCCACGTTTGTGCTGTGGAATGGCGACCCGCTGGAAGTCACCACCTGGGCAGATTCTGTTATGGTGAATGGTCGGTGGATCGATTCCTCGAGTCGGCAGACGCGGCTGTTCGAACGCTACCGAGACTTGGCTGCAGGTAAGGCGCAGGGATTTACCTACCAGTAGAGTGGTTGCAACTCGCGGTAGAACTTATCGTCCTTGCAGCCATTCTGTGACCGCGTTAAAACAACGGTTCAGTAACCCAAGGAGAGCCACGTGGCCGAATATTTTACTCAGGTCGATGCCCAGTACTTTTGGATAGGTATTGGCTTTGCACTGGTGCTTGCGGAAGTGCTGATGGGGAACTTCATTCTTTTTTTCATCGGCATCGCCAGCATTATCACGGGCGTAGCTTTATGGCTGGGTATGCCAGCGGATAACGGCGTGCCGTTCTTGTTATTCGCCGGGTTGTCTATTGCACTCTTGGTGGGTTTACGCTCAAAGATGCGCAGCGTCGCGGTCGGTGATGTGGCGTCTTCCTCGGTCGACGAGGACTTTGTGGGGCGTGATGTGCAAATCGAAAGCGGCTTTGACGCCGCTAGCCCAGGGCGCGGCCGAGTCAGCTATCGTGGCGCTTCTTGGAATGCAAAGAGCGATCAGCTGCAACTGCCGGTTGGCAGCTTTGCAAAGATTATGTCGCGCGATTCGAATCTATTATTTATCGGCACCTCAGAGGAGTAGTCATGGATATGAGTTTATTATTTGGCGGCTTAGTCGCGGTGCTTGTGATCGTGATTTTGGTCAAGACCGCAAGGGTTGTTCCGCAACGCGAACAGTTCGTGGTGGAGCGACTGGGAAAATTTTCGAAAACCCTAGATGCGGGGTTTCACATTCTGGTGCCGTTTGTTGATGCGGTCGCCTATAAACACACCTTGAAAGAGCAGACCTTTGATGTGGCGTCACAAAGCTGCATTACCAAAGATAATATTTCAGTAGAAATCGACGGTGTGATTTACATGCAGGTATCAGACGCGCGGGCCGCCAGCTACGGTATCGAAAATTATCGTTTTGCGGTGTCCCAGCTGGCGCAAACAACGCTGCGTTCGGAGATCGGCAAAATTGAGCTTGATCGAACGTTTGAAGAGCGCGAGACCATCAACGCGCAAGTGGTGGACGCAGTGGATCGTGCGGCCGAACCCTGGGGCGTGAAGATTTTGCGTTACGAAATCAAGGACATCGTCCCACCTGATTCGGTGAAAGACGCGCTCGAGAAACAGATGCGTGCAGAGCGGGAGCGCCGCGCGGTCGTGGCCGAGTCTGAAGGTGCACGGCAGGCGCGAATCAATGTGTCCGAGGGCGATCGCCAAGAGGCGATCAACTTGTCTGAGGCGGAAAAACTTAAGCAAATTAATGAGGCGGAAGGTCGGGCGCAAGAAATTCGACTGATTGCCGAAGCAACCGCTAGCGGCATTCGCGAAGTGGCTAACGCACTCATCGAGCCAGGCGGGCGAGATGCGGTGAATTTACGCGTTGCCGAGCAATGGGTATCGCAATTCGGACAACTCGCCAAAACCAACAATACGATGATCGTGCCTGCGCAATTGGGTGACGTAGCCACGTTAGTGTCGACAGTAATGGGCAGTATGGAAACTATGGCGACAGAGAAAAAACCGCTCCAGCCGGAGGAGTAGCTGCCGGTAGAAGTGTTCTGCCACACACCGCCTGCGGTTCCCAGATTTGAAAACGAGGGCGGATGGCGTTAGCGATTCACGTTATTGTGGGTGCTAGACTGATGCCGGCTAACGGCGCCCGATCGCAGTTTTAGGTGTTTGGTTTTTCGCCCGCTGACGCGCGCGCGCCAGCGTTTAAAGGTCGATTGCTTTAATTCCGCGCGCATCAGCGCGATGACCTCTGCTTCGCTCAGGCCGTATTGATGGTTAATGGCCTCAAATGGCGTGCGGTCCTCCCAAGCCATTTCTATGACGCGACCGATGTCGCCTGCGGTGAGCAGCACTTTCATGTTCCTAGCCTGCGTGGTGGCTCATGCAGATTTTGTGAATTGCTGACGGTCGTTTCCGATGCCTAGTCGCGTTAGGCTTAGCGCCCATGACAGACCAACTTGGATCCAATCGTGCCGAAGCGGCGAGCACCCAGCTGGCGCGCAACTATTTTCTTGGATTCCTTGGGTTGGTGCTCTGCTATCGCATCGGGGTGCTGTTCATACTCGATGTCCCGCTATTCTACGATGAGGCCTACTACTTCGGTTGGGCCGAGGATTTGGCATTTGGTTATTTCTCTAAGCCTCCTATGGTGGCTTGGAGCATTGCGCTGACTAGCGCTGTTTCAGAATCCAGCTGGGCCGTGCGTTTAGCCAGCCCACTGTATTATTCGATAGCTGCTATTTTCGTTTGGCGCGCCAGTCTTTGTTGGTTCGATGCGAGTTCTGCAGCCTGGGCGGGCGCGGTATTTTTGTCCCTGCCTTTGGTGGGTTTCAACAGCATGTTCATTACCACGGACGCACCGTTGTTGTGTTTTTGGTGTGCATCTCTGTGGGCGTTGAGCCATGCCTTGCAGACCGGCCGTTTGGCCTACTGGTTACTTGTGGGGGTATTCGGCGGTTTCGGACTCATGAGTAAATATTCCATGGGCATCTTGGTTGCTGCGGCAGCCATACTGCTACTCTGGGTGCCAGAGTACCGACGCTTTTTTACCCACCCCGCACCCTATCTGGGTGTCGCGGTTGCGGCACTGATCTTTCTACCCAACGTTGTTTGGAATGTCGCGAACGACTTTGTCAGCTTAAAGCATACGGCCGAAATTTCGCAGCTGGATCGTTCGACGATAAAACTGAGTGGCCTCGCTGAGTTTCTAGCGGCGCAACTTATTTGCCTAGGTCCGTGGTTTTTATGGTGGCTGCGTCCGCGGAGGCAGCCGCCGCTATGGCGGTTGGATCCGGGTTACAAATTTGCAATCACCATGAGTGTGGTCTTTTTTATGGTCATCAGCGCTCAGGCGCTGTTGTCGAGAGCTAACGCCAATTGGGCGGCGCCCGGTTTTGCCGGTGTCGCGATGTTGTTAGGCGTTGCCATGGCCAGGACTCAAATACGTAACAATGTAATCGGCTTGGTGCTCAATTTGGCGTTAATTCTGACGCTGCAGTTTTATCATCCGCTTCTGGCCGCGCTGGACATCGAACGAACATCGAAAAATGATCCCTACAAGAGGGTGTCGGGTTGGCGTGAGGCGGTTTGGGCTGTACAGCCTATCGTAAGGGCCGACCCGCAGCGTTTGGTGGTCAGTAACAGTCGCTTGTTGTTGGCTAATTTCCATTATTATTCGCCGTCGCCACGGCCGCGGATCCGGGCATGGAACAGCAATGGGCAAATTGATAACCACTATGAACTGGTACAGGACTTAGATACTCAATTGGGTGCCGATGTCCTGTTTTTGGCACGTAATCCTTTGGGCGAAGATGTGCTCCGGCGCTTTGACAGCAGTGCGCAACTTGTGCCCATCGAAGTACCGGTGTATTCGGACCTGACGCGTCGACTCTATGTCTATAGGCTCGACGGTTTTAAGGGTTATTGACATGCATATGGCGTGGTGGCGCTGGGATGTTTTACTGCTGATCTGTTGTGGCCTTATCTTCGTTATATGGCCAGAGTTGGATTACTGGTGGGCGTCGCAATTCTATCGAGCGGGGGACGGATTTTACCTACGTGACTTGGCGCCGGTGCAATGGGTTTATAGAGGTTTTGCGTGGCTGCAGTGGCCGATATTGGTGACGTTGCTCGCTACTATGGGCTGGGCTATTCGGCGTCATCCGCCGGGTCATATCGCGCGTCGGCGGGTGTATTTTCTGTTGGTGCTTTTGCTGCTTGGCCCTGGGCTGGTGGTCAACGAGCTGATCAAGAAAAATTCCGGGCGTGAACGTCCGGACGACACGCTGATGTTTGCAGGTGAGTCGCCCCATCAGGACTTTTTAGACTTCTCTGGCGGCTGCGCAACCAACTGTTCGTTTGTGAGCGGCCATGCTGCGCTTGGCTTTTGGTTCATTGGCTTAGGTTGGGCGTTTGCGCGCCGTCGTTACCTCTGGTTAGGCATTGGTGTGGGCATGATTGTTGGCTTCGGCCGTATTGTGCAGGGCAACCATTACCTATCAGACGTGGTGTTCGCGTTTTGGTTTGTCTACGCCTGTGCTTTGGTGCTTGCGCGTGGCTATGGGTTGTCGCTGCGCAGAGATTTTACATAGCGTCCAACAGCACTAAACCGTTCAGCTTGATGGCACCTGATTGAGTTTGCGCAGCCCTAAATAAGCCGCGATTGCGAACAGCAAGTGGCTCGGCCAGAACCCGAGGTTGAGAGGAATTTGTGCCTCGCTAATGGCCCATCGATTTGCTACCAGGGCTAAGTAATAACCAATCACCCATAGCAGTGCTGGCAATAATCTCACAAACGGGTTTTGGCGTGGTGGTACAGAAGCATTAGCAATGGCAATTAGTGCCGCGAGTGTCAGAAATATAGGCAATGCGATGCGCCAATGTAGCTCGGCGCGGTGCGCCGGGGTGGTTTTTAATTCAATCGTTGGTACGGCCTCTAGCGGCATTGTCGACTGCGCCGGCAGCACCGGCTCCAATGGAATATGTAAGGCGTCAAAACTCGCGCTCTGTAACCGATATTGTCCGGGTCGACCGATATAGCGTTTGCCATCAAACAGTGACAGCACTGGCTGTTGTGTTGGGCTGCGGCTTTTCTCGCCGCGCGCCGCCCAAATGGTGGTGTATTCTCCGGACGGCATATGCCAACTCACAAAAACGTTTTTGATCGTGTTGCCGTCTTCGCTGGTGCTCTCCGCATAAGTGACGCGCTGACCATTATTCTGGCTGTGAAATACGCCGGGTCGAAAAATCGCAAAGCCGATGTTTTGGCTGCTCTGTTCGAGATGTGCCTCTAGGGTTTGCCGCGCATAGGGCGTGAGCACTAACGACATTGCGCCTACGGTAACGGCGAGTCCTATGATGAGCGGGCTAAGCCAACGTACGGCTCGGGTTGGGGCCATGCCCGAATTGAACAATACAATCATTTCTTGAGTGCTATACAGTCGTCCCAAACCGAGCAGTAGCGAAAAATATAGGGCGAAAGGAACGATCAGTTGCAGGATCTCGGGTAGGCGTAAGGCGACCACGGTTACGACTGTGGCGCCAGGAATCTGCCCAAGCGCGGCTTTTTCTAAAAAATGCGTAAATCGCTCTCCAACTGCGATCAATAAAATAACTGTCAGCGTGGTTGCGAAAACCGCGATTACCGAGCGATTGATGTATCTGGACGCGACCATACTTACGTTATGTGGTCGCTCGCGTAGAGCGTTATACCGACAGACATTGCGGCCCCGAAGAATTGTTGAAGGTGCATAATGACAGCTACCGCCTTGCCATGGAAAGCCCAGCATATGTCAACCAACGTCCGATGTTAGCGCAGCGCCTAATTAATCAATTTGACGCTCGAGCACCTGCCGTGGATCGACGTATGGCTGAGGTGCTGGGTTTGTTGATCTTTGGTTTTGGCGGTTGGTCGATAATCGCGGCTGACGAAATTACCCATGTTCAGGTCTGGCTTCGCAGTGATTGGTTGAATGCTATTCGCCCCGGGTTTGCTGCGATAACCGATCTGTTCCTATATGTCTTCTACCTGATATTTGCGGTGTTGCTCGCCTTGGGTTTTACCTCTGAACAAGCGTTGCTTCGCGGCCTGGTGTGGCGCTATCTAGCGGCGCAACTCATCGGTTCAGTAGTGCTCGTTAGAGTTTTGAAAATGCTGCTTGGGCGTGGGCGGCCTGACAGTGACTTGCCAGGGCAGTTCACAGGCGAGTGGGGTGCATGGACCTTGGAAGCGAGCTTTCATTCGATGCCATCGGGACATAGTGCCGATGTATTTACCGGTGCGGTGCTGTTGGCGTTAGTGTGTAAACGCCCGTGGCTGCGTATTGTGCTTCTCAGTACAGCGGTTTCAGTAGCCTTTTCTAGAGTTGCGGTGGCGGCCCACTGGCCCTCGGACGTTTTGCTCGGCGGTCTTATCGGCTGCTGTTGCGCCTATGCGCTTGTGCGCTTCTACCCTCTGCAAAAATAGAAAAGTCGCGCTCCGCGGGAAAAAATTTCTGTTTTACGCCGACCGCTATTGCATTTCTGCCAGTACGATGCCGTTGCTATTGAATAGGATGGTATGCGCAGGCAATTTGGATTGGTGCTGCAGGCGGGTGAGAACGATATCCCCGGATTTCGGCGCACGGCGCTCGACAGCGCGTTTGGTATAGGTCACGAAGCTGGGCAGGTGGGCTTTCCACAACACGAGGGGAGCGGATTTTTTCGTGGCGATGGTCGCAGCGTCTTTGATCGGTTGTTGCTGAATCTCTGCCAGCAAAGGCAATACCGCCCAGGCGAGGACGAGTGCTTGGATGAGCCCCGCCACCACCAATCTCTGCCAGAGCGCTGATCTATTGAGGAATATCAGCCAGGCGGTTGCCACGGCGCCACCGATAGACAACACCCGATAGGATAAACCCGCCGAATCGGTGGCCGCACTGAGCATGGCTTGTTGATGTGCATTGTCCATTCGCGTAGCACCGTAGTTCAGCAGTTCGGGTAACAACGAGAATAAGATTGGCAAAATTAGGGTGGGGGCCAGTGCCCATATCTTTGATTGCAGGCGGTCCATTTGCGTGCCCAGCAACAGCAGCAATGGCGTAAACCCATACAACAGATAGTGCGGTAGTTGGGTGCCGGAAAGCGAGAAAAAGATAAAAACAAAGCCGAAACTTATCCAGCAATACCTTTCCAGCGTCGCCACTGCAATTAACGGGCGTTTCCGCAGCAATTGGATCAATAAACCGGTGAATGGCAGCAGCATCAACAGCAATACCGGAACGTAGTAAAAAACATTACCGCCATGCCCTTCGAAGGTGTCTGTGAAGCGGGCGACATTGTGTTTGAGAATAAAGCCGTCGATAAATGCTTGGCCCTGCTGCAGATAAATCGCGACGTACCAAGGCGCGGCAATCAGCAGCAATAAAAACCAACCGCCGGGATTAAACAGCGCTCGCATAAATTGCTTGAGGCGACCAGTGCTGGCGAAGAACAGCAGACCGCTGACCATAGGAACTAATACCGCTACAGGACCTTTGGTCAGAAGCCCTAGCGCGATCCATACGTATACGCGGCGCAACTGACGCGCGCTTGGCTGTTCCCAATAGCGATACATATCGATAAACGCTAACGCGAGAAAGAGATTCAGTAATGCGTCTGCACTGGCGAAGTGGGCGATGCCCCAACACGCGATACTTAAACATAACATCGCCGCAACCAGGGACGCGGGCGCATTGCCGAGGCGAGGTCTGGCGAACGCGAAAACCACCCAGACCCAGAGACTTGAAGCCAGTGCCGATGGCAGTCGAAATGCCCACTCGGTATGGCCGAAGGCGGTTACGCTGAGTGCCTGCAGCCAATAAATCAGAATCGGTTTGTCGAAGCGCGGCGCGCCGTAAATGAATGTGGAAATAAAGTTGCCGTTACTAAGCATTTCGGTGGTGGCACCGCTGAACGCGCCTTCATCGACGTCGAATAACGGCCAACCGCCTAGATTCATGAAGAACGCCCAAACGATGAGTGCGGGTAGCCACCACTGTATTGACGAGCGAATTTCCGCGGGTTGGTTCACTTTGGCGCTGGATAGTGCGAAGGGTTAGTCCTGAGTTTGAGCTGGGTGCCAGCCGTCTCGGCCTGCTGCTGGTGCGTTGCGCACGACGTAGGATTTCTGCTTTCCGGCTTCAAAGTAGGTGCGGGTCATAAGTTCTGCGAGTACGCCAACAGTCAATAACTGTACAGCGGCGATGATCAATATCATGCCCAATGTCATCAAAGGCCGGCTGCCGATGTCTTCACCGAGGAATAGTTTGATGAAACCGAGATATGCGAATATGGCAGTGCCTAAGCCGCCCAGGGCAAGGCCGATGCCACCGAAAAAATGCCCCGGACGAGATTCATAGCGAAGGAAAAAGAATACAGATATCAGATCTACAATCACCGCCGCGACTCGAGACAAGTTGTATTTAGACTTGCCGGCGACTCTGGGGTGGTGGCGTACCGGCACTTCGGCTATGCGTGAAGCTCGAGTTGTTACGGCAACCCAGGCCGGAATGAAACGGTGCATATCGCCATACAAAGATACGCGTTTGATCGCTTCCGCCCGATAGGCTTTCAAGGAACAGCCGTAGTCGCGTAGGCGTATACCCGTGACTTTGCCAATAATCCGATTGGCGACGAAAGACGGTAGCAGCCGGGTGAGCGTTTTGTCTTGACGGTTTTTGCGCCAGCCAGAAACCATATCGAGATCGCGCAGGAGCAACTCTTCAATCAGCATAGGAATGTCTTGAGGATCATTTTGCAGGTCGCCGTCCATAGTGACGACTAGATCACCGCGCGCTTGATCCAGACCGGCCTGCATCGCTGCGGTTTGGCCAAAATTTCGGTTCAATTCAAACGCGCGCACATGATCACCGAATTGCTCGCGTGCTTCTTCAAGTCGTTGCCAGGTCGCATCGGAAGAACCGTCGTCCACAATGATCAGCTCCCACGGGTGCGCGTACGCCTGCAACGCATGATGTACTCGGTCGACCAAGGGATAAATGTTGTCTTCCTCGTTGTAGACCGGCACAACGATGGACAAACTTTGCGAGGCGTTACGACTCATGGGGCTACCTTATTCTGAGGGCGGCGATAAGTCCGCGATGTTAACACGGCTATTAAGTTTCTCTGGAATTCTAATGGCGGTTTGACCTAGGTACAGTGCGGTGATGGGCACTACGATTTTTAGCAAAATTTCCATCGGCCAACTGCTTGGGCTGGGGCTAGCCGTTGCTTACTGTGTGGTGATTGAAGTCTGGCTCGGCTGGCAGTCTGTGCTTGCACCTTTAACTGGGTTACCCGCGCTGCTGCTCGTGCAAATGGTGGCACTGCTCGGGTTAACTTATATTGTTCGGGCTTTGCGACTTTACAGCTATTTTCGTGGCGAGTTGCAGCGTCGCTTTGGTTTGACGTTAGCGATCATGCTTACGCACAACCTATTCAACCATCTGCTGCCAGCGCGATTGGGCGAAGCGAGTTTGCCGTTGTTGCTACATAGGCACTTACGAGTCGATGTGCTCAAGGGCGCCAGCGCGCTGTTTTGGTTCCGCCTTTTAGATGTCCATGCGCTGTTGAGCTTCGTTTTGCTCGCGCTGGCTTTTGCTCCGAGTAATGGGCCGCTGTTTAACGCGGTTTTGGTGCGCGACGAGGTGTTAAATTGGCCCGTCGTGCTGCTCATCGCTGCGTTTCTGTCGGCGCCACCAGGAATATTTTTGTGTATGCGGCGCTTTACCGGCTGGTCTGGGCAACCACGCCAACGGTGGCAGCACTTGCTGTGGAGGTTATCGCGTGGATTGCCAGAGCGCTCCAGCGATTTTTGGCTGAGTTGGATATGGACCGCGCTGACTTGGTTGATCAAGCTATCGACGCTGGCCTGGCTGCTAGCGAGTCTGCTGTCGATTTCGTGGTCCGCAGCGATCTTTGGTGTCAGTGGCGGCGAGCTTACAGCGGTTTTGCCTGTGCACGCGCCAGGCGGCTTCGGTACCTATGCCGGAGGCATTGTGGCTGCTCTGACCCCGCTCGATATTGATTTGGATGCAACGCTGATTGCGGCGGCCAACACGCATCTGGTGTTGTTTGCTGCCGCGTTGGTCAGTGGTCTGGGCGGCTGGCTGTCACTACAGCAAGACAGTAAAAATTAGACCCTTCATCGGAAATATAGTGGCTTTTGTCGTTCATTAGCGGCTGAAAATTGCAAATGCGCATAATTTATGCGCCTAGTTTTTTTTTGGAGGCGCCGTTGTTGTGGCAATAAACGTCTTGCTGTTGACCGATGGCGTGTTGAGTCACGTTCATCAGAGTCGTGGCTTATTACGAATTTTATCGTCCAATAGACCCCTCGCGACCCAAGACTTCGCGGTGCAAATGCATTCCGACTGGATGCGCGGGTTTCTCCGCAAGGCGTTGTCTATGGATTCTGATGTGTCTTTAAGCTGGGCCGCGCACTGCTTTAATTGGCCTGCGTACCAATATCGAAAGCCTGATCTTATCGTTTCGGCGGGTTCCGAAACCATGCTGGTTAATGCGGTGCTGGCCCAACTGTATCAGTGCGATAACGTGTTTATCGGCGGCGAGAAGGGCTTACGCTGCGAGTGGTTTAATGCCGTTTTGACCTTGGATGCGCCGACCTTGGCGAATACGGTTGCCATGACCTTACCGCCCTCTAGGCTGACTCCCGATGTGGCTGACCAGGCATTGGCGGCTTACCTTGCTGCGGGATGTCAAAGTAAGGGATCTTGTTGGGCTATGATTCTGGGTGGCAACGGTGGCGGTTGTCATTACTCGGATCTGGACTGGCAGACGCTGATTGATGGCATGAATCAACTCGCGAAAACACACAAGATTAAATGGTTGGTTGTGACCACCCGGTTTGCCAGTGACAAAGTCCAGAGTCTGCTTAAACACGGTTTGCATAAACGCTCTGTGGAATCGATAACGTCCTATGGCACCGGCCTTGAAGACCCTTTGCCTTTGCTTGCAGGCCGTGCTGAGCGGATCTACTGTGGAGCAGAGCACGTGCCGATTTTGTTTGATTGCGTAGCCTCGGGCAAGCCGACGGTGGCGATCGTAGCTGCGCACAGGAGCACTAACAGGCAGGCGCAGCATTTGATGAATACTTTACGTTTGGAACGCCTGTTGTCGGTGCTTAAGATCGAAGAATTAGCCTCTGGGCGAACCGCCCGTCCAGCGTTGCCGCTGGGCGAGGTGCTGGCCCGCAAATATGCGCAGTTGTTCAAAGAAGTGTGCAGTCGCTGTCCAAGTCTGGCGGCGGAAGGTTATTAGCTCATACTATAAAGATATGGCTATGCAGGCATTGCAACTTGGGGCGCGTTCGTCAAGAGGGCAGAATAGCCCAACTAATTTAGTTTTGGACAACGGACAATGAGAGACGAAACCATCGCTATACATTTCGGCTATGCAACGGAGCCAACGACGCACGCCGTAACAGCGCCCATTTATCAAACCGTGGCTTATGAGTTTGATGACGCCCAGCATGGGGCGGATTTGTTCGATTTGGCGGTTCCAGGAAATATCTACAGTCGCATTATGAACCCAACCTGCGATGTTCTGGAGAAGAGGGTGGCGGCGTTGGAGGGCGGGGTTGGCGCGTTGGCTGTATCCGCGGGCAGCGCAGCAATTAATTACGCGATCCTTAACCTCGCGGCGGCCGGCGACAACATTGTGACGGTGCCGCAATTGTACGGTGGAACCTACACGCTATTCGCTCATATGCTGCCAAGCCAAGGCATCGAGGTGCGTTTTGCAGCCGACGATTCAGTTGCGGCACTCGAGGCTCTGATCGACGAGCGCACGAAGGCGATATTTTTAGAAACGGTCGGCAATCCGGCGGGCAACATAGTGGACATTGCCGCGGTTGCCCAAATGGCCCGAAGTCATGGTGTTGCAACTATTGCGGATAATACGGTTGCGTCTCCGGCACTTCTTAAGCCCATCGAGCATGGAATCGACATTGTAGTGCACTCGTTAACCAAATATATGGGCGGTCACGGCACTACATTGGGCGGCATTATTGTCGATTCTGGGCAATTTCCATGGGCGGAGTACCCCCAGCGCTATCCCGGATTGAATACCCCGGAACCGAGCTACCATGGAGTGGTTTACGCGGAAGCCCTAGGGCCTGCTGCATATATCGGGCGCGCACGCACCGTGCCGTTGCGCAACACGGGCGCAGCGTTGTCACCATTCAACGCTTTTCAGTTGCTACAGGGAATCGAAACTTTGAATCTGCGGATGGAACGGCACTGCACGAATACCCAGGCTGTTGCCGAATACTTGCAGGAGCATGAAAAAGTCGACTGGGTGAGCTACGCGGGATTGGCGGATCATCCGCATCATGCGCTGGCGCAGAAATATATGGGGGGTAAGGCTTCGGGAATCTTAACCTTTGGCGTCAAGGGTGGTTTCGAGGCAGGCGTCAAGTTCTACGATGCACTGAAGCTATTTAAAAGGTTAGTCAACATTGGTGACGCCAAGTCGTTGGCCTGCCACCCAGCGTCAACGACCCATCGGCAGTTAACCGCAGAGGAGCAGCAAGCGGTAGGCGTCGCCCCGGAGGCGATACGGCTTTCGGTAGGAATCGAGCATATCGACGATATCATCGAAGATCTCAATCAAGCCTTGGGCGTTTGACCCAAACCGAATCAGCGCAATGCAACTGTGAGTGGTGGCATCGTTGGTTAGCAATTGGTTAAACGAAGGTGATCCAGTTAAGCATGAGCTGGGAAAACTCAGCGAGCGCACTTAACAGGGGAAGGCCGGCGAAACTTAGTAGGACCAGAGCTAAAAACAGGGCAGTGCCATATCGTGCGTTGGCCCGGCGATACAATGCCGCCCAGCGCCGGGGCAGCAGGTGAGGCAAAATGTAGTGACCGTCTAATGGCCCCAGTGGAATCAAGTTAAATAACATCAGTAGAAGATTGATTTGTGCGAGCAGGGTGAAAAAAATTAGCGCGCCTTCATTTTGCCAGCCGTTTTGCCAAAACCAGGCGTAAGCGTTCCATGTGATAAGTGCGAGTAGCAGATTCATACCCGGGCCGGCTAAGGCCACCCACAGATCGGCGCTGGCCTTGCGGTAGTTACGCGGATCGGTCGGCACCGGCTTGGCATAGCCGATGCCGATCATCGCGACCATTGCCAAGCCGATTGGGTCGATGTGAGCTATAGGGTTTAATGTCAAGCGACCAGCGCGCTCGGCTGTATTGTCACCGAACCACTTAGCTGCAATGGCGTGACCGAATTCGTGGACGCAAAGGGACAGCACCAATGCCAGCAACAGCAGCAGAAAGATGGCAAATTGACCTTGCATGAGCAATGACAGCATCGTTTTAAATCCGATTTCTGCAGCGCTTAGGCATTGGCGAGCCGCAGACCGCACACTATGATGGCCGCTCTGGATCGCACTGCAAGCGTTGAGGCCTAAGCATCAAACATACATTAAAAGTTTGGCGATTTCTTGACGGCAAACCCGGTCATGAAAAACAGACCCAAGGTCTAATCGAAGGGCTGCAGGAGTTGGCTCAGATCAGCGTGCGCGATGTGCATTGGCCCGCCGATGCCAAAGCTTTAAAGGCGGACTGGGAGCTGCACGCTGCCGCCCCAGACTTGATTGTTGGGGCCGGCCATCGCCTCCATAAACCGATGTTGCGCACGCGTTGGCACTTAGGTGGTCGTTGTGTAGTGTTGATGAGGCCCTCGTTGCCAACGTTTTTGTTCGATCTGGCCCTGGTTCCAGAACATGACCGTGTGTGGTTGCCCAGCAACGTCGAGCGCACGCTTGGCATGCTGTCACCCGCGCAGGTCAGCGACGCCGATCCGCAACGGGGCGTGGTTTTGTTGGGGGGTATTAGTAAACATTTTCATTGGTCGAACGAAGAGATCACGACGCAGGTGCACGCTATTGTGCAACAGTCGCCCCAGGTACGTTGGCAAGTTATCGATTCTCGGCGTACTCCGGATGATCTGCAGCAGCACCTAAAGTTGCCGGAGAACGCAAAATATGTGCATTGGCGCGATACTCAAAATTCATGGTTAACGCACCAGTTGAGTCGCAGCAGTGCTACTTGGGTAACTCCCGATAGCGCGTCAATGGTGTATGAGGCGCTGTCGTTCGCGGGTCGAGTTGGGATAATCGCACTGCGACCAAAGCGCGCGAGCAATAAGTTGGCGCAAGGGATTCGACGCTTGCAGGCGCTGGGCTATGTGGGGTCGTCGACCGGTGGTCCATTGCCCCAGCAGAATCTGAACACGGTTGCGCTCGCTGAGCACAGGCGCTGTGCCGAACTTATCATGCAGCGCTGGTTTTCAGCTTTCCTCGATCGAGGCGCGCCGTTGCGAAAAGTCGAAGGCAATAACGAATGGTAACGCCGTTGCGTGTGTGGTTGCTCAGCGACGGCGTACCCGGGCATACCAATCAGGCGCTCGGTTTACTAAGGCGCATTGCAGTTCTCAAAACAGTGGACTGCCAGGAGTATGAAGTGGTTTTGGGTTTCCGGCTGCTTCGGCCATTGCTGCGCTTTGCTCAAAATCGACGTCTTGCATGGGCGTCTCGGCTCGCTCGCTGGGTTTATAAGGCTTGGCCGGAGAGTAAAGATCCTCCCCAGCTAATTGTTTCTGCAGGGGGCAATACATCTTTCATTAACGCACAGCTGGCCCAGCAGTTTGCCTGCGCCAATTTTTATATGGGGTCGTTACGCGGTCTGGACCCCAACCTTTTCACAGCTGTATTCACCCTGCAGCCGCTTGCGGGGCCACGCGGAGTCGCGCTGGAGAATAACATTGTGCTGCCGATCCTACCGTCCAACAGCGAGCCCGAAGAGGGCTATGCGGAGGCTCAGGTATTACGTCACAGGTACCCGGATCATGCGCTGTGCGCCGTGCTGCTTGGAGGCGACGGCTCGGGATACCGCTACACTGTCGAAGACTGGCAGCAACTGGCAGAGGCTATGAATACCCTCAGCCGACAACATCGTGTGGTGTGGCTATTAACCACGTCGCGCCGTACCGGCCGGCGCGGCGAAACCACGCTGCAAAGTCTGCTGCAGCCACAGACTCTGGCCGAGGTGGTTTGGTTTGGCGAGAATCCGAGCAATCGCAACGCGGTATTCCTGCATGCAGCGGATTTTGTGCTGTGCAGTGAAGACAGCATGTCTATGCTGCACGAAGCACTGGCTGCGAATGCCAAGGTCGTAACTTTCAGTCCGAGCCACGCAAAACCACCCGCTCGATACGCGGATAAAATTACCAGACTCTATCAGGATGGTTATGTGCAGCGGTGCTCTATTTCAGCCCTAAGCGCATTGCAGGTTGGCGCTTTGCGTACCGCGCAACCACGTCAGGCGCGCGACTGGCGTCTGGCTATTGAGCGCGCGATTGCGCCGTTGTTGAATAAAATCCAGACTGGAGGCGACTGAGGTTTTTGCGCGGCCCAGCGCCATATCTTGAACACTAGGTTAGCGTTTGCTCGCAAGCAGGCGCTCATAGAGGGCCAGAGTTTGTTGTTGCATACGCTCCAACACAAAGCTATTGATCAGAGGTTGGGCAGAGTCATCGGCGAGCAACTGTGCGGTTGTCGCAAGCAGCTCGGCTTCGTTTGCGCTTGCGACCAAACCTTGTGGAAACAACTTACCCACACTCTCTGCTGCGCCGCCGTAATCCCAAGCGATGACGCGCTTACCTAAGCTGAGCGCCTCGATCATAGTGCGCCCGAAAGGTTCGGGTTGGGTAGACAGATTGTAAATGATGCTGCACTGGCTCATGACTTCCCGCATGTCCTGGCGCTGTCCCAGAAACGTGACCCGATCTTGAATGCCCATCTGGGTGCAGCTTTTTAACAGCTGTTGTAGAAACCGCTGTTGCTTTTTCTCTGCGCCGCCGATGACGAGACCATGTATCAGCGGATCTTGTTTCAGTCCGTCAATCAGTCGCAGAAAAGTCTCATGGCCTTTCCAGCGGCTGATACGGCCGGGCAGCGCCAGTAATTTGCGTCCTAGCAATTGCGGATGGTGTTGTTGCCACTTGGCGAGCCAATCGGCATTGGGTTGATAACCTCTGGGGAACGCCCCGGGGTCTACGCCGCGATGGATCAGTTGAATACGCTCCACCGGCACGTTTGGATAATTGTCCAAAATGTAGTCGCGAACATTTGCAGATATGGCGATTACCTGTTCGCCCTTGGTCATGACCGCGCTGTAACGGTTTACCGAATAACGACCGTGTACCGTGGTGACCAGTCGTGGCCGCGTCCGCGGCGGCATTTTCCGCCAGGCCAGATAAATCAACCAAGCGGGCAGTCTCGAGCGCACATGCACTAAATCGAAGTCTGCGAGCAGCGCCCGCAGCGGCCGTACCAGTTTCAAGCTTGCGAGGGATTTTTGATGTACCGGTAGCGCTATATGCTCACTGCCTTCCGCCGTCAGTTGTGTAACCATAGGTCCGCCATTGGACACGATAGTGGACCGGTAGCCCGCTGCGACGAGCGCGCGGCCGATTTCTAACGTGCCGCGCTCGACCCCGCCCATATTCAGCGCGGGCAGCACCTGCAGTATCGACGGTTTCAATGGCGTGTCCTCATGGACATCAAGGGTACATGGATTGAGGAGTGGCGGACATGCGCGTAGCGCAAATTATGGCAGGACAAGAGATCGGCGGCGCCGAGTTGTTTTATGCGCGTTTGACCTCTGCCTTAGCGGACAGCGCCGATGTGAGCCAAATGGCGATTTTGCGCCCGCACAAGCGTTGGTTAGACGTGCTCTTGGCGGCGGGTGTGCCTGCCTATACGTATAGATTTGGTGGCCGCCTGGACGTCCAAACCAGACGCGGGTTGCGCAGGCATCTGGAGGTGTTCGAGGCCGACGTGGCATTGAATTGGATGAGTCGTGCCGCGCGTTTTTGCCCCGAGGGCGCTTGGACCAACGCGGCTAGGCTGGGTGGCTATTATTCCCTCAAGTATTATCGAAACTGTCAGGCTTTTATCGGCAACACTCAGGGTATTTGCACCTACCTGCGCCAGCAAGGTGTGGCTGCTGGACGGGTACACTACATTCCAAACTTTATCGACGAGCGGCCTTTACCCGCCGATAATGCCGTGCAGTTTCCGGTGGCTAAGCGGGATGACGAGGCGGTGCTGCTCGCGGCGGGTCGTTTGCACAGAAATAAGGGCTTCGATGTGTTGATCGAAGCCTTGACGTCGATTCCTTCGGCAACGCTATGGCTGGCCGGGGAAGGCCCTGAGCAAGGCAATCTTGCGCTGTTGGCGGAGCGTTTGGGTGTGCGCGATCGCGTCGAGTTTTTGGGTTGGCAGGATGATTTGCGGCCTTATTTAGGTCGCGCCGACGTATTCGTCTGTTCGTCGCGGATTGAACCTCTTGGCAATGTGGTTTTGGAAGCTTGGCGCCATGGGTGTCCGTTGGTAGCTGCACGCGCGGCAGGACCGGTTGAGTTAATTACCGATGGTCTGAACGGATCACTGTGCGAACTAGAGGACGCGCCGGATATGGCTAAGGCCATAATGAATCTGCTGAACAGTGCCTCTCAGCGCCAGCACTATGTGGCGGCGGGGCGGGAGGCGTATGCAGCAGGTTTCAGTCGCGCGCAAGTTACGGCCCGTTATCTGCAATTCTTTGAGGAGATCAAGCCTTAAACACTTGGTCTTGCCAGCAGTAGTCGGCGGAGTAGGGCAAA